>NZ_JBRREF010000022.1:0-69642 GCF_056760135.1 Stenotrophomonas sp. STEN023
GCAGACATTGCCGGGGGCCCAAAACATCCCTGCAATCTGATGGTGTTCGAGCTTCGCGGCTTACACCGCTCCCACAAGAGCAGGGTCCGGCGCTGCGTTGCGTAACACGCGCGCTGCACGCTTGTGCGTTGGGCTGTTGAAGCGTTAGCGTGCCGGCATGAATACGACTCCGACCCGTTTGCTGATCCACGGTGCCTCCGGGCGCATGGGCCAAGCCCTGCTGCGCATCGCGGCAGAAGATTCCTCGCTGCAGGTGGTTGCCGCCGTGGTGCGCAAGCCGCCGGTACAGCGTGTTATCGAGGGCATTCCACATTTTGCTGCCAGCGAGCTGGCTGGCACGCCGGCGTTCGATGTGGCGATTGATTTCAGCCTGCCGGAGGGTTTTGACCCGGTGCTGGCGCTGTGCGTGGAGCGTGGCGTTGGTTTGGTGTCGGGTACAACCGGCATCAGCGCGGAGCAGCAGGCCGCCTTGGCAGCTGCCGCAACCAGGATTCCTCTGGTTTGGGCGACCAATTTCAGCCTTGGCGTCGCGGTGCTGGCCGAGTTGGTCGAGCGGGCAGCGGCGGCATTGCCTGGTTGGGACTGCGACATCGTCGAGTCCCACCATGTGCACAAGAAGGATGCACCTTCCGGCACCGCGCTGACGCTGGGCGAGTCGGCCCAGCAAGGCGGCGCAGAACCGCGATACGCCAGCCTGCGCGCCGGTGACATCATTGGCGAGCACTTCGTGCAGTTCACCGGGCTGGGCGAGCGGGTGGAGTTGGTGCACCGGGCCACCAATCGCGACATTTTCGCGCGCGGGGCGCTGCATGCGGCCAAGCAGCTGCGCCAGCGCAGTCCGGGACAGTACCGGGTGCGGGATCTGGTCGGGACGTCCGAGCAGGCCTGAAACAGCTGAATGCGGAGCACATTCCTTCCGGAACATGGCTTTTGTCACCACTGAACAGCTGAAGGGAAGCGCACGGGGCGCTGGCGTTGGTGCCCCCTTGCCTTTACAATTCCGGCTCGCCGAAACACGTTAGCCGGACCGGTTCCCAGACCGCCGTCCGCGCTTTTTTGCAACCGGTTTTTGACCGTGAACGCAGGCGTGGCTTCGGAGTCCCCCGGTAGCCAAAGTGAGATTCCCGTGACCCAAGCCGCAATTCTCGTGCTCGAAGACGGCACCGTATTCGAGGGCGAATCCGTAGGCGCGCCCGGCCTATCCGTGGGTGAGGTGGTGTTCAACACCGCCATGACCGGTTACCAGGAAATGCTGACCGATCCGTCCTACGCCCGGCAGATGATCACCCTGACCTACCCGCATATCGGCAACACCGGTATGAACGATCAGGACGACGAAGCCTCCAAGGTATGGGCATCGGGCCTGATCGTGCGCGATGTGCCGCGCCGCCCAAGCAACTGGCGTAACCAGGTTTCGCTGCAGGATTGGTTGATCCAGCGCGGTGTGGTGGCCATCTCCGGCATCGACACCCGCAAGCTGACCCGCATCCTGCGTGAGCGCGGCGCCCAGAACGGCGCGCTGATGGCTGGCGACGACATCAATGTCGAGAAGGCGCTGGAAGCCGCCCGCAAGTTCCCCGGCCTGAAGGGCATGGATCTGGCCAAGGTGGTCAGCACCGACACCTCCTACGGCTGGACCGACGGCCAGCTGGACCTGGACCGCAACGAATTCGTGCGCGCCGAACCGAAGTTCAAGGTCGTGGCCTACGACTTCGGCGTCAAGACCAACATCCTGCGCATGCTGGCCGAGCGCGGCTGTGAGCTGACCGTGGTGCCGGCACAGACCCCGGCTGCCGAAGTGTTGGCACTGAAGCCGGACGGCGTGTTCCTGTCCAACGGCCCGGGCGACCCGGAACCCTGCGATTACGCCATCAGCGCGATCAAGACCTTCGTCGAGCAGAAGATTCCGACCTTCGGTATCTGCCTGGGCCACCAGCTGCTGGGCCTGGCTGCAGGCGCCAAGACCATGAAGATGGGTCACGGCCACCACGGTGCCAACCATCCGGTGCAGGACATCGACGACGGACGGGTGATGATCACCTCGCAGAACCACGGCTTCGCCATCGACGAAAGCGTGCTGCCGGCCAATGTGCGGGTCACCCACCGCTCGCTGTTCGACCAGACCATCCAGGGCATCGCCCTGACCGATGCGCCGGCGTTCTCCTTCCAGGGCCACCCGGAAGCCTCGCCGGGTCCGCGTGACGTGGCACCGTTGTTCGATCGCTTCATCACCCTGATGGAAGGGGCCAAGGCGTGAGCAAGGCGCGCTGGCTGATGTTGCCGGCGCTGCTGGCCACCTCGGTGGCCAGCGCGGCGCCAGTGACCGCGCAGGAGATCCGCGATCTGCTGCCGCTGACCGGCTTTGAGCGCATGGGCAATGACGCGGCCACTTCCATGCTGGCCAATGTCGCGATCTTCCCGCAGATTCCGGCACCACAGCGCGAGTGCATGGCCAAGCCGATCGGCGATGTCCTGAATGAAGCACTGGTGGATCGCCTTGTCGCCAATCTCGGCAATGACGGGCAGCAGCACCTCAAGCGCTGGCAGGCGTTCTATTCGAGCCAGGGCGGCAAGCGCATGGTCGCTAGCCAGCGCCAGATGATGTACGGCACGGCGTTGCCCGCCGAGTTCGAAGGCGAGCCCAGCGAGCTGGAGCGCAAGCAGGTAGGCGAGTTCATGGCCAGTGGCTCCTATGAAGCTTTGGGTGCTGTGCTAGCGGAACTGGGCGACATGCCTGATGGCCTGCCGCTGCGCCTGAGCGAGCGCATCCAGAGCCAATGCGGCGTCACGATTGATCCAGAAGAGTTTTCCTGATCGACAGCGTGCGATCACTTCCCCCAGACACGCTGTACTGACTTAGAGAAGAAAATGCCAAAGCGCACCGACCTAAAAACCATCCTGATCATCGGCGCTGGCCCGATCGTCATCGGCCAAGCCTGTGAGTTCGACTACTCCGGCGCGCAGGCGTGCAAGGCGCTGCGTGACGAGGGTTACCGCGTGGTGTTGGTGAACTCCAACCCGGCCACGATCATGACCGACCCGGAGATGGCCGACGCCGTCTACATCGAGCCGATCAACTGGCAGACGGTCGCGAAGATCATCGAGAAGGAGCGCCCCGACGCGCTGCTGCCGACCATGGGTGGCCAGACCGCGCTGAACTGCGCGCTGGACCTGGCTGACAACGGCGTGCTGGAGAAGTACAACGTCGAACTGATCGGCGCCAAGCGCGAAGCGATCATGATGGCCGAAGACCGCGAGCTGTTCCGCGTGGCGATGGGCGAGATCGGTCTGGAATGCCCGACCGCCGCCGTCGCCCACACGCTGGAAGAGGCGCTGGAAATCCAGACCCGCGTTGGCTACCCGACCATCATCCGCCCGTCCTTCACCCTCGGTGGCAGCGGCGGCGGCATCGCCTACAACCGCGAAGAGCTGATCGAGATCGTCAGCCGCGGCCTGGAACTGTCGCCGACCAGCGAAGTGCTGGTGGAAGAATCGGTGCTGGGCTGGAAGGAATTCGAGATGGAAGTGGTCCGCGACACCGCGGACAACTGCATCATCGTCTGCTCGATCGAGAACCTCGACCCGATGGGCGTGCACACCGGTGACTCGATCACCGTGGCGCCGGCACAGACCCTGACCGACAAGGAATACCAGCGCCTGCGCGATGCCTCCATCGCCGTGCTGCGCAAGATCGGCGTGGACACCGGCGGCTCCAACGTGCAGTTCGGCATCAGCCCGACCACCGGCCGCGTGGTGGTGATCGAGATGAACCCGCGCGTGTCGCGTTCCTCCGCGCTGGCCTCCAAGGCCACCGGCTTCCCGATCGCCAAGGTCGCCGCCAAGCTGGCCGTGGGTTACACCCTGGACGAATTGAAGAACGAAATCACCGGCGGCCTGACCCCGGCCTCGTTCGAGCCGTCGATCGATTACGTCGTCACCAAGATTCCGCGCTTTGCCTTCGAGAAGTTCCCGGCCGCCGATGCGCGCCTGACCACCCAGATGAAGTCGGTGGGCGAGGTGATGGCGATGGGCCGCACCTTCAAGGAATCGCTGCAGAAGGCGCTGCGTGGCCTGGAAACCGGCAAGGTCGGCCTCGACCCGACCGAGCTGGACCTGGGCAACGAAGACGACATCGCCACCATGAAGCGCGAGCTCAAGGCCCCGGGCCCGGAGCGTCTGTTCTACGTGGGTGATGCCTTCCGTACCGGTATGAGCGTCGAAGAAATCTATGCTCTGTCGCACATCGACCCGTGGTTCCTCGACCAGATCGAAGAAATCATCGCCGATGAAAAGCAGGTGCATGCCGAAGGCATCGACGCGCTGGACGCTGCGCGCCTGCGCAAGCTCAAGCGCGCTGGTTTCTCCGATGCACGCCTGGCCCAGCTGACCGGTACCAACGAAGCCGCGATCCGTGCACTGCGCCGCGCCCACAAGGTGCGCCCGGTCTACAAGCGTGTTGACTCCTGTGCTGGCGAATTCGCTACCGGCACCGCCTACCTGTACTCGACCTACGAGGACGAGTGCGAAGCCGCACCGAGCAACCGCGACAAGATCATGATCCTGGGCGGTGGCCCGAACCGCATCGGCCAGGGCATCGAGTTCGACTACTGCTGCGTGCACGCCGCGCTCGCCCTGCGCGAGGATGGTTTTGAAACCATCATGGTCAACTGCAACCCGGAAACCGTATCGACCGATTACGACACCTCCGACCGCCTGTACTTCGAGCCGCTGACGCTGGAAGACGTGCTGGAGATCGTCGAGCTGGAACAGCCCAAGGGCGTGATCGTGCAGTACGGCGGCCAGACCCCACTGAAGCTGGCGCGTGCGCTGGAAGCCAATGGCGTGCCGGTGATCGGCACCTCGCCGGACTCCATCGACCTGGCCGAAGATCGTGAGCGTTTCCAGCAGCTGGTCGAGAAGCTCGGCCTGAAGCAGCCGCCGAACCGCATCGCCCGCAACGACCAGGAAGCGCTGTTGCTGGCCCGCGAAATCGGCTACCCGCTGGTGGTGCGCCCGAGCTACGTGCTCGGCGGCCGAGCGATGGAAATCGTCTACAGCGAATCCGACCTGGCCCGCTACGTGCGCGACGCGGTCAAGGTGTCCAACGATTCGCCTGTGCTGCTGGATCACTTCCTCGACGCTGCGGTCGAAGCCGACGTCGACATCATCTGCGACAAGGACGGCAAGGTCCTGATCGGTGGCGTGATGGAACACATCGAAGAAGCCGGCGTGCACTCCGGCGACTCGTCCTGCTCGCTGCCGCCGTACTCGCTGTCGGCTGAAACCCAGGCCGAACTGCGTCGCCAGGTCACCGAGCTGGCCAAGGCACTGCAGGTTGTCGGCCTGATGAACACCCAGTTCGCGGTGCAGACCGATGCTGATGGCAAGGACGTGATCTACCTGCTGGAAGTGAACCCGCGTGCTTCGCGCACCGTGCCGTTCGTGTCCAAGGCAACCGGCATGGCGCTGGCCAAGATTGCCGCCCGCTGCATGGCTGGCAAGACGTTGGCCGAGCAGGGCGCTACCAAGGAAATCGTGCCCGGCTACTACTCGGTGAAGGAAGCCATCTTCCCGTTCGCCAAGTTCCAGGGCGTCGATCCCATCCTTGGGCCGGAGATGCGTTCCACCGGCGAAGTGATGGGCGTGGGCCGCAGCTTCAGCGCTGCCTTCGCACGCGCGCAGGAAGCCGGCAGCATCAAGACTCCGCCGGTCGGCAAGGTCTTCATCTCGGTGCGCGACGCTGACAAGCAGCGCGTGATGCCGGCGGTGCAGGGTCTGGTCGAACGTGGATATTCGCTGGTGGCTACCCGTGGCACGGCCGCGTGGTTGCAGCAGCATGGCTATACCTGTGACGTCGTCAACAAGGTAGTTGAAGGCCGTCCGCATATCGTGGACAGCATCAAGAATGGCGAGATCGTCTATATCGTCAACACGACCGAAGGCCGTGCGGCGATCAACGACTCGTTCTCGATCCGCCGCGAGGCACTGCAGAACCGCATCACGTACTCCACCACCGTTGCTGGCGCCAAGGCGCTGGTGCAGTCGCTGGAGTTCCGTGGCACCGGTCCGGTGTTGTCGCTGCAGGAACTGCACAAGGAGTTGAATGCATGAGAGCCCCCATCACGATGAAGGGCGCCAAGCGCCTGCGTGAGGAACTGGATCACCTGAAGTCGGACAAGCGTCCCAAGGTCATCGCTGCCATCGCCGAAGCGCGCGAGCACGGTGACCTCAAGGAAAACGCCGAGTACCACGCTGCGCGCGAAGAGCAGGGCTTCATCGAAGGCCGCATCAAGCAGCTGGAAGGTGAGTTGTCGCATTCGGAAGTGATCGACATCAGCAAGCTCAACGCCGGCAGCAAGGTGGTGTTCGGCGCAACGGTGACCTTGGCTGACGTCGAGAGCGACGAAGAGAAGCGTTACCAGATCGTCGGTGACCTGGAAGCGGACATCAAGCTGGGCTTGATTGCCATTTCCTCGCCGGTGGCGCGCGCCCTGATCGGCAAGAACGAGGGCGACGCCATCGCCATCGACGCGCCGGCCGGCCAGCGTGAGTACGAAATCGTCAGCGTCGAATACCTCGACTGACGATGGCCAAGGCCACACTGCTGCTGCCAGCACGCAGCCGTTTTCCGGCAGGCGAACTGCCGGCGCAGGTGGCCGCGGCACTGGGCCGTGCCGAGCGCTCGCTCGGTACGGCCGGTGAATCGGCGCAACTGCGCCGCCACTTCAGCGTGCAGCCGGCCGACTGGTCGGCTGCCGCCCTGACCCGCCAGACCGATGCCGGCGATGCCGCCGGCGGTTTCTGGCTGCGTGCCGATCCAGCCAATATCGTGCCGGACATGCAGGGCGCGCGTTTGATGGCGGCCGCCGAGACGCTGCGCCTGGAACAGGCCGACGTGGATGGCCTGTTGCCTGCGTTGCAGCCTTTGTTCGCAGGTTTCGGCTATCAATTGGATGCACCCACGCCCTCGCGTTGGTACCTGCGTCTGCCGGCCGATACGCCGCTGCCCGAATTCGCAGAACCGGATGTGGTGCTCGGCGACGACTTGTTCTCGCATCTGCCCAATGGTGAGAACGGACGCCGTTGGCGCGCGTTGTTGACCGAAGCGCAGGTGGTCCTGCACCAGCATCCATGGAATGAACAACGCGTGGCCCAAGGCCAGTGTGCGGTCAATTCGCTATGGTTCTGGGGCGCTGGCAGCCTGCCGGTATCGGTACATACCGCGCACGCGCAGGTGCGCAGCCGCGATGCCCTGGTGCAGGGTTTGGCGGCGATGGCCGGGGTGCGCTTGGGCGGCGAGCAGAGCGTGGATGCACTGGTCGATCTGCGCCAGCTGCGTTCGCTGCAGCAGCTGGCACGGGATGCAATCTCCCCCTTGCTCGATGCGCTCAAACGTGGCGAGCTGAGCGAGTTGCAGCTGGATTTCGAAGATGGCACCGGCTATCGCATCACCCGCGGGCAGCGTTGGCTGCTGTGGAAGAAACCGATCATGACGCTTGCTGATGAGTGACAGTTTGAAGATCGTTCGCCGCGACACGGTTGCGGTCGACGGCTGGAACGATGAGACCCTGCCGCTGCTGCGCCGTATCTATGCCGCGCGCGGTGCTGCCACGCCAGAGCAGGCACAGCCCCGGCTTGCCCAGTTGCACGCGCCTGATCTGCTGGGCGGTATGCAGGCTGCGGTGCAGTTGCTGGCCGCTGCAATCACCAACGACAAGCGCATTCTTATCGTCGGTGATTTCGACTGCGACGGCGCCACTGCCTGCGCGGTAGGGGTGCGCGGCCTGCGCATGCTGGGCGCACGCGATGTGGTACATGCCGTGCCGAACCGGATGGTGCATGGCTATGGCTTGTCGCCATCCTTGGTGGAAGAACTGGCTGGATTGAAGCCGGATCTGCTGGTCACCGTCGATCACGGCATCGCCTGTCATGCTGGCGTGCGTGCCGCGAAGGCCTTGGGTTGGCAGGTGCTGGTCACCGATCACCATCTTCCAGGTGAACAGCTGCCGCCGGCGGATGCGATCGTCGATCCGAACGTGGACGGGGACGCATTCCCCAGCAAAGCGCTGGCCGGTGTCGGCGTCATCTTTTACGTGTTGATGGCGCTACGCCGCCATCTGCGCGAGCAATCGGCATTCGGAACGCAGCCCGAGCCTGACCTGCTGACGCTGCTGGACTTGGTCGCCGTCGGCACTGTCGCCGATCTGGTGGCACTGGATGAGAATAATCGCGCCCTGGTTTCAGCAGGGTTGCGTCGACTGCGCGCCGGCAAGGCCAGCGTCGGCCTGCAGGCCTTGATCGAGGTGAGCGGGCGTGACCCGCGTCGGCTCAGCGCCAGCGACATCGGTTACGCCGTTGCGCCGCGTTTGAATGCGGCAGGGCGTCTGGAAGACATGGCGCTGGGCATCGAGCTGTTGCTGACCGAAGATCCCGCACAGGCGCGACATATCGCCACGCTGCTCGAAGAAATCAATGCCGAGCGCCGCGCCGTGCAGCAGATCATGACCGACGATGCCGAACGTGCAGTCGCCCGCGCAGTGCTGGATGACGACATGCAGCGGCCGGTTGCGGCGTGTTTGTTCGATGCGGAGTGGCATCCAGGCGTCGTGGGTCTGGTTGCATCGAAAATGAAGGATCGCCTGCATCGGCCGGTGATTGCCTTTGCACCGGCTGAACCCGGTGGCGATGCGCTGCGTGGTTCGGCACGTTCGATCAGCGGCTTCCACATCCGCGATGCCTTGGCGGCGATCAACGCCAATCATCCGGGATTGATGGAAAAGTTCGGTGGTCATGCGATGGCTGCGGGGCTGAGTCTGCCATTGGCAAATCTGGATGCGTTCAAGGCAGCCTTCGAGCAACAGGTGCAACGCAGTCTGGACCCGGCATTGCTGCAACAGCAGTTGCTCAGCGATGGCGAGTTGTCGCCTGCCGAGCTGGATTTCCAGCACGCAGAAGCGCTGCGTCTTGCTGGCCCGTGGGGGCAGGGCTTCGCCGAACCTTTGTTTGACGGTGCTTTTGAAGTGCTTGAATGGCGCGTGCTCAAGGAGCGCCATCTGAAGTTCGTACTGCGCCAGGCCGGCAGCACGGCGCGGATCAATGCGATCCATTTCAGCGGCTGGACCGGCACTGCACCCGCGCAGCACGTACAGCTTGCCTACCGACTGGTGAGCGACGACTACCGCGGCGGCAAAGCCATCCAGCTGATAGTCGAGCACTGCGCATCCGTTTGATCTGACGCGCACCTCCCGTAGTGCCGAGCCATGCTCGGCAGGGGCTTCACCGCAAGTCCAACAGCACTCGTAGCGTTCCACTACGTCCCAGCACGTAGCAGAGTAAGCGCACCGAGCGCATATCCTGTAGTGCCGAGCCATGCTCAGCAGGGGCTTCATCCCCGATCCATCAGTACTCGTAGCCACGTGAGCGCAGTACACCTGAAGGCTTTGACAGGAAGCCTGAAGGCATTCCGGTTCCGCTCCCCGTACGCGCTGCGCTTATCCGGACAACGGTACCCGCCTGCACAGCTTTGTGTGACCTACATCGCTAAAGACGTGTCTCGAAGGTCCAGACAACAAACACGTTCTGCAAGCCGCCGCTAACAGAATCCGCGCAGTTCACCGCCAGACCACGATTTGATTGCGTGAGGGCTGCGTGATGAAGGCTGTCTTCCACCATTACATTTCTACGAATTCAGCATTCAAAGGCGCGATGTGGGTGCCAGAAAACTGGCGCGTTACATAAAGCGATGGCACAGTCGGGTTCTCGACAACGCATGGGACGACGGAACGCCCGATGTTTGCAGAATCACTTTCAGCAGCAGGCGGCTTGCAACGCCTGCATCAAGACCGCCGCCTGGTTCGAGTGGAAACCGCGCTTTCACCAGAGACCTTTCTGGTCAAACGTTTTGACGGCAATGAGTCGGTCTCCGCACCATTCCTCTATCACGTCGAGTTGCTGTCCACCCAGCCAAGGCTGGAGCTGAAGCAGTTGGTTGGGCAGCCGCTACGTCTGCTGCTTGGCGATGAGTTTGGTGGCCGCAGCGTGCACGGCTATGTGCGCGAATTCGCCAGCACCGGGCAACAGGCGCAGTTCAACAGCTACCGTGCCGAGGTGGCGCCGTGGTTTGCCTTCCTCGATTACACCAGCAATTGCCGCATCTTCCAGGACAAGAACGTCCTGCAGATCATCGAAGAAGTGTTTGCCGGCTACGAACAGTTGGCGCGCTATCGCTATGATCTCAATGCCGGCAAGCTGCAGCCCTTGTCGTACTGCGTGCAGTACAACGAGTCCGACTTTGCCTTTGTCAGCCGCCTGCTGGAAGACGCAGGCCTGTACTACAGCTTCGTGCACGATGACGAAGGGCATACGCTGATCATCAGTGATGACTCCACGCTCAGTGTCGTACACGGTGAGCCAGCTGCGATCGCGTATGTGTCCGATCAAGGTACCTTGGCGCGTACCGGCCTGCATCGCTGGGGCGCGCGGCGCAGGGTAGGGCCGAGCGCGCAGACGTTGCGCAGTTTCGATTTCAAGCAGCCCAAGCAACAACTTGACGGAAACCAGGGCAACCAGGTACCGATGGGCCTGTTGCCGCCGCTGGAGCAATACCGTTATGACGGCGCAGCACGCTTTGCAAACAGCCGCGTTGGTGAAGCACTTGCTGCCGTTCGCAATGAGGAGGTCAGCTGGCCGACCAAGTTGTTCGAGTGCGCTGGCAATGCTGGTGACCTAGGGGCCGGTGCTTGCTTTAGTCTTGAGCGGCATCCTGATTTCATTGGTCGTGATGAGACGGATCGTGAATTCTTCGTGGTGTCGACGCAGCGCGCGGGCCACAATAATTTCGCCAGCGATTTCTCCAGTGCGGAGTTGCCCAGCGTTGAGATGCAGGCGCAGGTGTTGCGCCGGCGCATTCCGTTCCGTCCCTTGCGACAGACACCGTGGCCACGCATGCCAGGGCCGCAGACCGCAACCGTCGTCGGCCCGCCGGGCGAGGAACTGCACGCAGATGCCTTTGGCCGGGTGAAGGTGCAGTTCCACTGGGACCGGAAGCTGGATCGACGTGAGAACGCCTCATGCTGGATCCGTAGCTCCAGCCCTTGGGCGGGCGCCGACATGGGCGGCGTGTCGCCGCCACGCATCGGCCAGGAAGTCATCGTCGATTTTCTTGATGGCGATCCGGATCGCCCGATCATCACCGGACGTGTCTACAACGAGCAGAACATGCCGCCGTTCGGCATGGAAGTCAGTGGTTTGAAGTCGAAAACGGTCAAGGGCGGCGGCTGGAACGAAGTCACCATGCACGATGGTGCGGGTGGCGAGCTGTTGAACATGCGCGCGCAGCGCGACATGGTCACCACCGTACTCAATGACCAGACCGCGAGCATCCTCAACAACAAGACCACGAGTGTGACGGTTGACCATGGCATGACGGTGGGCGGCAACCAGACCATCGGTATCACCGGCAATCGAGGTATCACCGTTACCGGCACCGATACCTCGACCGTCACCGGCACGCGCACCACTGATGTCACCGGCGCAGTCGCCGAGACCTATCACACCGGTCAGACCAAGACGATTCTCGCTGCGGGCTATACCGAAACCATCACCGGTCCTTTTACCACGACGTTGACCGGCAACTACATCAGCCAGCGCACTGGCACCTGGAAGCAAACCATTACCTCGACCTCGTGGGAGCAGGTGCAGGGAAAAGTTACCGAGCAGTACCTGGCGGGACGGGAAACCACGATTACTGGCCTGGACAAGCGCGGCGTGACCGGCGCGGTGGAGGATGCCAACAAGGGCTCCCGCACCATCGGTGTGGAGGGAACGTTCGAGCAGGGTGTCACTGAAACCCACTCGCAGTTCTCGACCGGCGACATGACCTTGTCGTCCGCGGCCAAACTGATCGCTGCAGTGGGCGAATCCTCCGCCATCGAGATTACCGCCGGTGAGATCAGGATCAGCGCCGGTGGTTCAGAGGTGGTGATCAACGCCAGTGGCGTTTCGGTCAACGGTAGCGAGATCAAGCTCAACTGCTAAGCAGAACGGAGATTCAGCGTGCAGGACACACCTATGTTGCGCGGCCTCGATACCTTGCGCGAGGCGTGGTTACAGGCCAGTTCCGATCCATCCAGACGATTGCTGATATGGCGTTTGCCGGCCAACGCCAGTCGCCTGCTCGCTGCTTTCTTCGAGATGCAGCGGCACGACGAAGGACGCAATACGCCGGACTATTTCCTGCGTATCGATGCGCGCTACGAGCTCGGCTTCCGCTACAGCCGGCAGATCAAGCAGGACTTGTTGGAGCGCTACCTCGGCAGTCAGGATGAACTGCGCGAGCAGGGCGTGTCACTCGGCTGGCGCGGCCCCAATGAAACCCACCCGGATTCGGCTGCCGGCGTGGTCGAGGTGCTTGAGAGCTTTGTTGAGCATCATGGCGACCATATGCGCTTGATGGCGGCGGTGTTGGAACCCGAACGCCATGCCCCGGGTGACGGCTTTGAACGTTGGGTCTCGGCGGCGCTCAGCGCTGGCCCGGGCAAGCGACTGCGATTGGTATTGGTCGACACCCAGGAAGATCCGCGTTGGCAGCCGCTGTTGGACAAGCACAGTGACACGGCTGCCTTGATCGGCGGCGACGTCGATATGTTCGCCATTGCCCGTGACACCGCCGCGCAGGCGAGTGGACGCGGCCCCGAGGTGCTGTACCGGCAGTTGCTTGCTGACCTGATGCTGCTGATCGAACGCGGTAGCCCCACACAGGTGCTTGCCCGCGCCGAACGCGCGCAAGCGCTGGCGTCACGCAGCGGCTGGCACGATCAGCAATCGGTAGTGCAGATGATGGTGGCAGGTAGCTGGCTCAAGTACGGCGACCACGCCAATGCCATCAATGCTTACCGCACTGCCCGCAGCGCTGCTGAGAGTGCCCGCTCAGGCGGCAATGCCGCAGGCGCGGATCTGGTGATGCAGAGCTGGTTCGGCGAAGCCGGTTGCTGGTTGACTGCGAAGCAGCCAGAACGCGCCGCACAGACCTATCTGCAGGCAGCGGCGTCGGCTGCCAGTATTCCCAACCCGATGTTCCAGCTGGAAGGGCAGCGCATGGCCGGTTGGTGCCAGTTGCAGGCGGGTAATAAGGAAGTCGCGCGCAACGAGCTGTTGGAGGCGATTCGTATCGCAAAGCCGCTGTCGTCGGCAGACCGCAAGACGACGACCTTGCCGCAGGCTTTGTGGGATCTGCTGTTGCTGCAGGACGTGCGACGCTGCGAGAAGCTGCAGGAGGTTTCGGCAGGCTATGTGCAGGCCAGTACCAAAGTGTTTGTTGATGCCGAGAGCAGCGCCATGGCGCTGGGCCCGCGCCCCGCACGCGCAGCGCTCGACGCCATCGAGGTGCAGTTGGACGCGGCATTGGAGCAGGGATTCCATCGCGCCCAGCTGGAACGGGAGCGCTTGATCCAGGCCGGTGATGAATTCTTCCGCAAGATCGTCGCCGTTGGCCGTGACTTCCTTGATCCCGGTTGGAACGGTATTCCGACGATCGAGCACCCGTTGGACCACGAGATACCCGTATGGAGCGAGCCGCCGGCGATGCAGCCATTGCCCGATCCATCAGCTCTACTGCAGCCATCGGCTGTGACACGTGACGCATCAACAACAGCAGGAGCAGCACTGGCATGACGCCAAGCAGGAAAACAGCAGTGATGGCGGTGGCCATCGTGGTCGGGATCATCGTGGTGGCCTGGATAAGCGCCGACTATCGCGATGAGGTCAAGGCCTTCCTGCGTGCGTTGCTGCGCGCGATCTGAGCGACAAGGAGTGTTGCCGTGAGCATCGCCGCCAAACATCTCGATCCGCAGCTGGGCATCGACATCCACATGTACGCGGTGCCGCCAAGCCCGCTGCCCACGCCGCATATCGGCTTGGTACTGGACCCGTTCGATTACATTCCGGTTATCGGCTCAACGATCAAGGTCAATGGTGTGCATCGCGCCACCGCCGGAACTGGCGGGTTGGACGTGCATATTCCGCTCGGCGTTTGGGCGCCACCGTTGGCTGCACCAATGGGTCCGCAGTTCGACGGTGAAGAAATCTTCATGGGCAGCCGTACCGTATCCGCGGATGGCGAGCCGTTCTCCCGGCTGGCGATGCCGGTGCTGGACTGCAACCTGGCTGGCATGATCAATCCATTCCGGGTCAAGAAGCCGAAGAAGCCGCTGCGCGCGATGTCCTTGCCGACCGGTTTGAACGTGGCCATTCCCAGCAGCGTGACCGTGGGCGGGCCGCCAACGATTTCGTGGACGGCGATGGCGTTCCGCGCCGCGTTTGCCGGGTTGGGCAAGCTGCGCAAAAGCAAATTCTTCCAGGGCAAGATGGATGCCTTCAAGAAGTGGCGTCAAGGCAAGTGGGGGCATCTGCCGTCTGGCACGCTTAAATGCAAGATCCTGCGCGCCGAGCCAGTAGATATACGTGACGGCAGCGTGGTGGTCAGTCACCAGGATTTTGATATCCCCGGCCGTCTGCCGCTCGCATGGCAGCGCAGCTACAGCTCCGCCCAGATCGGGCGTGGCGGTGCCTGTGGTATCGGCTGGCAGACACCTGCCGATATCACTTTGGAAGTGTTGGCCGACGGCTCGGTATGGATGTCGGGGCCGGGGCAGGTGGCGTTCTTCCCCGAGCTGCCGCCGGCTGATGGTGAAGCGGCAGCGATACTCGATTTTGTGGATGGTGCGCGCCTGTTGCGCCGGCACGGTCAGCTGCGGGTGCGCTTCAAGGGCGGGCTGCAATATGTGTTCGGCGGGGACCTGCCGAGTGGAGTTGCTGCGCTACCAGCGCATGGCCTGCTGGCGTTGGAACGCATCGAAGACGCCAGTGGCAACTACTGGCGCTTCGAACGCAATGACGGCCATCTGGTACGTATCGTTGAAAGCGGCGTCGACGGCTTACAGGGCCGCTTCATCGACGTGGATGCGCGGCAGGGTCGCATCGAGCGGATGGCGCTGCACGACCCGGCAACCGGGCTGGTGCATCCGCTGGTGAGTTACCGCTACAGCGGTGAAGGCGATCTGGTTGCAGCGCTGGACGCTTTGGGTGCGGCGCGCACATTTGTCTATCAGCAGCATCGATTGGTGCAGCACACGGACCGGCTCGGGCTGTCGTTCTACTACGCGTTCGATGCGCAGGGACGGGTAGTACACTCCTGGGGCGATGGCGGTCTGTACGACTACCAATTCGAGTACGACGCACTGCTGCGCGAGACGCGCGTGACTGATTCGCTCGGTTACCTGAGTGTGATCAAGTTTGATGAGAACCAGCTGCCCCTGTGCGAAATTAATCCGCTCGATGGCGTCACCTTCTTCGAGTACGACGACTTCGGGCGTACGGTGGCGGTCACGGATCCGGAAGGCCTGCGCACGGGCTTTGCTTACGATGCACGCGGCAACCTGTGCTGCCTGACACGGGCAGACGGCAGCACGCTGCAGATGGAGTACGACGACAACGATCACATGGTCGCACTGCGCTCGCCGGATGGCGCCACCTGGCAGCAGAGCTATGACGGGCGCGGACTGATGGTTGCGCAGAGCGATCCATTGGCGGCCATCACACGTTATGAATACGACACGACTGGTCAGCTGATAGCACAGACCAATGCTCGGCAGGCGGTCACGCAGTTGCGCTATGACCGCCATGGTCTGGTCGCCGCTGTTGTCGATGCACTCGGGTATGAGAGCCGTTACGAGCAGGATGCGCTGGGCAATCTGTTGCGCCAGCTTGATCCCTTGGGCCAGATCAGTCGCTACGAGTACGACGCCAAGGGTCGCTTGTTGGCGACGGCGACGTCCGATGGGGCAGGCGTGCGCTGCGAGTACGACGCGGAAGACCAGCTTGTTCGTTACACCGATGAAGCTGGTACGCACACCCGGCTGGAATATGTTGGTATCGGCCAGATTGGCCGACGCCTGCAGGCCGATGGTCATGCGGTGGAATACCGCTACGACAGCGAAGAGCAACTGATCGCGGTTATCAACCAGCGCGGCGAGACCTATCAGCTGCTGCGTGATCCACTTGGACGGATCGTCGAGGAAGTCGACTATTGGGGTCAAGCGCGACGCTACAGCTATGACGCAGCCGGTCGGCTGACTGCCACGGTGGACCCGCTTGGCCAGAAGATTGCCTTCAACACAGACAAGATGGGGCGGATCACCCGCAAGACCCTGCCGGATACACGTCATCCAGGCCAGCAGCTGCAGGAGCATTTCGTTTACGACAAGCTCGGCCAACTGGTTGAAATGCGCAATCCATCCCGCGCTGTGAAGCGCCGCTACGATCCCGTTGGGCAGTTGCTTGAGGAACTGCAGGACGGCTTCCGCGTGGGCTACGGTTACGACGAGGTTGGCAATCGCGTGTCGCGCGAAACCTCGGCGGGGAATCGTTTGGCAATTGGATACGACCTGCGCGATCTAACAATCTCGATAGCGATCAACGACGAATCGCCAATCCTCATGCAGCGCGATGCATTGGGGCGAACGACACAGGAAACCCTCAGCCCACATCTGCAGCGGAATTTCAGCTACGACAGTCGCAACCTGATGACGTCGCAGTCCATCCTGAAGGATGCAGCGCCGCTGTTCGAGACCCGCTACGACTATGATCGCGTCGGCAACCTGACCCGGCGTAGCGACGGTGGGCAGGGCGTTGATGAGTACCGTTACGACGCCATTGGCCGTTTGCTGCAACACACCGATCCGAAGGGCAAGATAGAGCGCTTCTTCAATGACCCGGCGGGCGACCGCCTGCGCACCGAGATCAAGCAGGCGCAGGCCCGCAAAGTGGTTGGCAGTGATGATCAAGACCTGACGACCTGGGGCCGGGAGGGCACCTACCAAGGCGTGCACTATGTCTTCGACAGGGCAGGTGACCTGATAAGCAAGGGTGCCCTAAGTGGCAGCGATCCTGACGATCTGACCTTGATCTGGGATGCCAATCATCGCTTGGCCGAAAGCCGACGCAATGGACAGGTCACCCATTACGGCTACGACCCGCTGGGCCGGCGCGTATTCAAGCGCAATCCGACGCAGACGACGTGGTTCTTCTGGGATGGAGATGCGTTGCTGGGCGAAGTGCAGCAGGCCAATGACGCGGAGGACGCAGCACCGATCTGGGTTGGCAACGTTGCAAGCTTGATCGAGGTCAAGGCAAGACAGCGGAGGTTGGCGGCATTGTGCGAGCGGGTTCGGGAGTATGTGTACTACCCGGGTTCATTTGTGCCGATTGCGGTCGTTTTTTTCAACAAGGGCGAATTTGGCTCCGTTGTCGAAGAATCCGGTGTACGGGGTGAATCTGGAAAACCGAGTGTCACTGGTACGCACTCCGGTCAGGACAGCGTTTCGGTACTTCCGTCCAGGCCGCAGGAATACCAACGTAAAGATGACCCGGTAACGCAGGTGCGTTCGAGCCGAAGTCTGCCATCGGTCATAGGGAGGCTGGGGGTATCGACGCTGGGCAGCTCACCTGTGCGCGAGCAGTTTGTAGGGCCAGCTGATGATGCTGTCACGCCGAGGTTGATACAGCTTGGTGCAGTTCCAGAAGAAGCCGTTGAGTACAGGGCTGCCCGAACTCAGGGTCCATTGATCTTCGCGGAACCAGCTCCGCGCGATGCGGTAATAGCACCGAGTGGGTGTAAATCCGTGCTTGTGTGCTGTACGGATCCGAACGGTGCGGTGACAGGGGTTGTCAGTTCTTCGGGCAGGCAGGTATGGGGCATTCGTTACAGCGCATGGGGTGCGGAAGAAGCAAGCTCGCAAGGTTCCATCAACTTCCCACTCCGTTTCCAAGGGCAGTACCGAGATACAGAAACTGGCCTGTGCTACAACAGAAACCGTTACTTTGATCCAAATATTGGCGGTTTCGTGTCCCAGGATCCATTGGGGCTGGATGCCGGGCCAGGGCTGTATGTGTATTCATTCAATTCCCTGATGTACTGCGATCCGCTTGGGCTGGCTTACGAGAAAACAACGGCAAGTGATGGACGCACGGTTTACCAGAACGATGATCTCTTCAACCCTGACAGGAAGGTGCGTTGGAAGGATCCCTCCAGTGGCGAGTACAAGTACGGCACAAATGTCGAGCGCATGTCAGAAGGCTTGGCGCCAATAGGAAAGGATGGGCGTCCTGTGCAGCTGCATCATTTGACGATGACTGAAGCTCCAGGTATGAATGGGCGTAGAGGGTCATTGGCCGAAATAATGGAAACAACGCATCAGAAGTACACCTCTGTTCTACATATTCCATTTCCCCGAAATCCCAATAACAAAAAACAGACGCTGCCCCGTTTCCCCAGCTTCCGGAAGAACGCCGACGGTACTGAGTCGGTATTGGCCGGGCAGTTCGATACGTTCCGTGCGTCGTACTGGAAAGCAAGGGCGGCAGCTATACTTGGCGCCTGCAGACAATGAGCGGATATCGACATGTTTGAATTTCTTGAAGAAATTATCGCGAAATCTCCTCGCTTGAAGGCGTTTCCTGGGCAGGGCGTGTCCAATGAGTTGATTGCTGATGCCGAGAAGCAGCTGGGGCTTGCACTTCCTCTTAGCTACAAGCATTGGCTGCGCGAATACGGCAATCTCAGTATCGGTGCTGATCAGGTATTCACTCTGGCTTCTATCGAAGATCGGGAAATAGCTGATGATGACCTGATATACAACGCCCGTCTGGTTGAAGAGAATGACTTCCCTCCGGCTGGACTTCTTCCTGTCTATGTCCCTGATTCCGACGAAGCATTTTATTTTGACACTAGACAGGGGCTTGTCGAAGGGGAATATCCGATTGTCAGGTTTGATTACAATGACGGCACTTTTTCCACCTTCTCAGACTCGTTCGTGGAGTTCTTGATGGACATTGCTCGCCAATCGGCTTGAAGCTTTGGCTATCAACTGGGTGCCAGCTTTCGACGACATTACGACCTATAAAAAGGCCGATTTCTTGGGTTGATAGTCGACCAGTCGGTTCGCTATGGAGCAGCCTTCTGCAGCTCAACCGTGTAGATCACGCTGTCTTCGATCCGCCCATCAACCGCAAAGGCGATGGACAGCTGATCCGCTGCTAGATCGGTGCGGTGGGTGAAGCAGGTGGCTATACCTCTGGTGCAGCTGACATCCCAGGCATTACCACCGACAGCGCGCAGCTCGCGTACCGTGGTCCGGTTGGTGATCGGCAGCCCTTGCAAAGACAGTGTCTGGTTGAAGACGCTCCGTGGTTCCAGCTCGGTGCCGGGCACGGGAACATCAAAGCCTGCCGCTTCGCTGTCCATGTGATTCAGGACAATGGTAACGATGCTGGCGTTCGGGTCTTTGGCGTTGTCGGGATAGACGCGGATGCCGAGCTTGTCCCAGACCAGAACGGTGAGGCTGGGGTTTGGTTGCGTGCTTCGATGGTCAGGGCCCAGTGCCTGGATCCACGCGCTCATCGGTGCGCCAAGCTCCAGTGCCTTGCCTTGGTAGCTCAGGCCCGTGGGCGTGGTTTCAAGTACAGGCTTCGCGCTGCTGGCCGCCGCGGCGCTTGTGGCTTTCGACGACTCTGCATGCGATGAGCTGACATCGCAGCCGATGAGTGCCAAGCCGAGCAGTGCGGTGACCAGTGCGCGTTTCTTCACTTCTTGCCGCTCCCTTTGACCTGGTTCTTCTCGCCGAAAAGATCTTCATAGAACTTGGTGATGTAATCCCAGCTGTCGGTGCCGTAGCGGCCAACGCGGCGGATACCCTCGAGTGCGTCTTTGCCGTGCTCTTCGTGCAAGTGCTCGATCTCGGTCGCCGATGCAGCCCTGCGGATATTGGCGGCATGGTCTTTGGCCCAGGCCGATACATGCGGACATTGCCAGCTGCTGTCATAAGGATGGACCAGGTAGCCCTGCGCGATCTTCACCGGATCGCAGAGCCCATTCCCGTTCCAGCGAG
Source organism: Stenotrophomonas sp. STEN023 (assembly GCF_056760135.1). Classification (NCBI taxonomy): domain Bacteria; kingdom Pseudomonadati; phylum Pseudomonadota; class Gammaproteobacteria; order Lysobacterales; family Lysobacteraceae; genus Stenotrophomonas; species Stenotrophomonas sp. STEN023. The sequence continues at coordinate 19,944 of NZ_JBRREF010000022.1, forward strand.
CAAGCATGGCCTTGCCCACTTCGGTTACTGCCTGCTGGGCCAGCTTCGCAGCGAGGGTATGCAGCGGATGCACGTCGTGATCCTTGGCCAGCTGCGAATGGCTTGGATCGGTCGAGCCATTCTTGTTCGGGTCTGAGTCGAACATGGTCTGGGCGTCGTCGACGCTGTTGCCGATCAGCAGCAGCAGCTGCTGGTAGACAAGGTTATAGCTGTTCAGTATCAGCCGCATCGGTGCCGAGGCGATCCAGCCAGCGCGTTCCAGGTACTCGTGGCCAGGAATGCTGAGCATGCGGTCGCGCAGTTTGAGGAAGTTCTGGAAGGCGGTGAAGTAGCGCTGGTCGCTCTGCTCCGAAAGCAGGACGAGCATGATTCTTTCGCTGTCCGAACGATCACCTGGCTTGCTGGCCTTGAACTCCCAGCTCTCCACGCTGAACAGTTTGTGCGCGATGGGCTCGGCGAGGCTGGCAATCACGTCGGTGGAACCGAACATGCCGGTAACCACCGGGTAGGTATGTTTGCAGTCCGCCTTGCCCGTCCAGACCAGTACGTTGTTGTGTCCGATCTTGCGCAGGCTCAATTCGCAGAAATTGGAATGGGCGAAGTAGTCTTCCAGTACATGCAACGCGGAGCCAAAGTGCCGCATACCGTCGGCAGTGCGGCCCAGGGAAATCGCCTGTCTCAGTTCCGAAGCCATGAAGGCGCTGGAACTGCCGATGTAGCGCTTCAGCGATGTGGTCTTGTCGACCCCAAGCAGCGGGCTGTTGGCAGTGACCCAGGGCTCGAAATCCTTGTCGATGGTTTTCGGGTCAGCGGGATCGGGCTTTATGTTCTTTGGGTTGTCGATGTGTTCGCTGGGCCGATAGACGCCAAGCCGCGCAGGTGTGACCTCGTAATGGGCCTTGTCGCGGTAGCGCAGCTCGTGGAATTCGCCGCCTGCAAGGATGTCGACGATCTTGGTCAGTGCCTCGCGGGAAATGTACTTGCCGAGGTCTTTCGGCATGTTCGGCGGGCGCACGATCTTCGGATCGAGCAGCTGTGAATAGTCGCGCAGCCAGTTACCGAAGTAGATCGCCGCCAGGTCCCTGCGGCTGAGGCCGACCCTGCCCAGCACGGCTTCGATCGAGCGGTGGCCAAATGACTGCCCCGGGTTTTTGGCGTGGTTCTCGCCATCGCCTGCGCTGAAGCCTTCGTAGCGACCGTCGTGTGACTGGTTGTCCTGCGCGGCAACCGGACCTTGCTGCCGCAGTGCAGCCTGCACCTCGGCATAGTTGACCTTCAGCGGGCCGCTGAATTCGGGCGAAGTGTAGTCGGCGTAGGTCGCTTCATGGCTGCCTTCAAGATCGAAGAAGGCGAACCGGTACGCCATGCTCGTACCTTCTTCATGCGCGCTGTCGCCGGCGATGCTTGGCTTGCCACTGGCATCTTTCTCCGCCAGGTCGTTGCGAAGCACGTTGTCGACGTGGTGGCCAAACTCGTGCAGAAGCACGGCCAGCAATTCGCGTGAGGCCTCGATCGACGTTGATGCCTGATCAGCCGCCGAGGCATGTACACGGATGAGGCGCTTCTTGTTGTCGTAGTCGGCAGGGTAGGGGCCGCCGCTGAGCACCTCGTGCTTGGGCGGCGGGAAACTGCCGCTCTTCAATGCCTCCTGCAGCTTCATATAGGTTCTGGCAGGTATGTCGAAGCCGAATGTCGGTGCCATCATCATCACGAATTCGATGGTGGTCGATTTCTCGGCAGCGCTGCGTAGCTGGTCGTAGGCGAAGGTGCTTTCGATCTTTCGTGCCGGATCGGGTTTGATCTTGAATGCAGGCAGGGGCGGCAGCCGCGGCGATGCACTGCTGCCGCTCTTGAACGGATGCTCGCCGGCCTTGACCTTGAATTCACCCGGGCAGCTGAAAGTGATGTCGCCGCCTTCAAGCGTGATCGCGCTACTGCCGGCCTGCAGCACGACCTTGCTCTTGGCGAGCACATCGATGCGCTGGTCCGTAGCGGTAACGGTGATGGCTTGATCGGCCAGCAGTTCCAGCTCGCCATCGTTAGCCTGCAGGCTGACCGGGCCGTTGGCGGCAATCAAGCGCACCGGGCCAGCTTGCGCGAACAGCGATACCTGGCCGCCTGAAACCGCAGCAATGGTTTCGCCACTGCTTGCATGCAGATCCTGCTGCACGGTGAGCTGCAGGTTCTGCCCGGCGAAGGCAATCGCGCTAGCCGGCGTTGTCCATGCGATATGGTTCGGCGCCTCGGCGAGCAGCACAGGTTTGGCAAAACGCTCGACCGGTTGATCACCCGCTGCGCGGCCGTCGCTGGGCTTGAACTGCGATTGGCCATTGACCACGGACTTGAAGCTGCCTTCCGCGGTTGGATCTACCTGCTCGCGCAGCAGGCCGGTCTGTTGCCAGGCTTTGAGCCCGGGCACCTGCTGTTGCTGCAGCGTCTGCTGCATCTGCTCAAGACTACGCTCTGCGCCTTTCAGCTGCGCAACAACCTCGGCGTTGTCCATTACCGTGGAAATAGCGCGCTCTTGTGTACTGGCGGAAAGCAGCAATCCCTGCGCGGCGTGTACGTTGCCCCAGCCCTGTGTTGCCAGCTCAAAACCTTCACCACGCAGCGCACCGCGTGCGGTGTCCTCATGCTGGACCAGGTAGCCAAGCTCCAGGCGACTGTCGGCAAGCGAACTGTGCAGGCGTGTGCGCAACTGCCCAGGTGTGTCGTCCATCATCCATTGCTGGCTGCCACCGCCGTCATGCGCGCGCGTATGCAAGCCGCTGAGTACGCCGGGATGCTTTGCGTTCTCATCGATGCCGCCGCCAAACGGCGGTGCTACGTTGCCGTTGTAAAGCTGGCCGGTGATGCGTGGTTGGTCGATATCGCCGTGCAGGAATTCAACCAGTACTTCGCTGCCGATACGCGGCAGGAAGGCAGTGCCCCAGTTGGGGCCGGCAACCCATTCGGCAACCGAGACCCAGCTGCCGCTGGTGTGATCGCCGGGAGCGTGTCCTGCCTGCGCACTACCTGTTTCACTCAGGCCACCCGCATTGGGCGTGCTGCCACGCTGCCACGAAAACTGGACACGTACCTGGTGCTCACGGTTCGGGCTGAGAGCGGCATCGGCGACGCCAACGACGCGTGCGGTCTGCAGGCCGTGCAGGGCAGGGCGGTCGTGCGGCAGCGCACGCACCGGAACGCTGGCATCGGCTGCAAGAAAATGGTTCCGGTAGCTGCCGCGCTCGAGCGCGCTGTTGCCAAGCAGTTCGGCGATGCCGCTGTCGAGATTGTTGACCGCGGTATGGGCAACGACCAACAGCTGGAACTCGCTGCTTTCGTGTTGCGGATGCTGGGATAGCGCGAAGCGGGAACCGGCAGCCATGCGCCGTTCACTGCTGCTGCCGCTGTAGAGAACCTGTGCAAGCTGCAGCGCATCCAGCCTTGCCTGCGCCTCGTTTTGCGCCCAGCTCGATTCGTTGAAGCGGCCGGCGCGTGGTTGCACATAGACTTCGAGCGACGGAACGTCGCCACTTTCGGCGTTCGCCTGTGCAGCAATGGCCGAAAGTTTGTCGCCATGCCAACTCGCAACCGTGCTGCTGTTTGGCACCAGTTGCCGCTGCTCGCCGAATTGGGTGATGCCATCGCTGGATTCGCTGGCCGCGACGCGATGGAAGCGCACACTTCCGATATCGGGAAGTTCGGCCTGCGGATCGAACACGACTAGAGTGTGGGCGCCGTCGCCATCCTGCGTCTGTTCGATGCGCCAGGCAAGCCCACTTTCCGCCAACAGCCGACTGACAAAATCCCAATCGGTCTCGCGATACTGGGTGGTGATGGCGCGTTGCGGAAGGCTTGATTCGACGTCGAAGCGATACGCGGCCTGCGGATAGTCATCAAATATCTGCCCGCATATCGCACGCACATCCAGCTCCTGGAAGATCACCGCGTTGCGGCGCAAGCGCAGCAATGCAGTCCAGGGTTCGAGGGTGAGCTGGTAACGGGCCAGGCCGCCGTCGCTGCCGAGCTGCGCTACGTTGGTGCACAGCCCATGCCATTGGCGCTGTGAACCGTCGGGCAGCTGCAGTTGCAGGGTCAGCGCTTGCTCCAACCAACTGTCCGTCTGCAGATACGCATCTGTGCTGAGGCAGTCGATCTGCAGGCGCATATCGCCGCACAGGGCTTCCTCGCCATCGAAACGTTCAACCACCAGGTCTTCGTTCGGGGCTTGGAGCTTGATCAGCCGATTGCTATGTGAAATCGCGGCCAGCGCGGTAGACAACGAGGAGCTCGGGACGTCCATATCGACAGGCTCATGGCAAAGTGATCGTGATGTGTGCAGTGCGTTCTGGCATCTGCACGACGTTGTTGTAAGCAGCCAGCTGCTGACGGGTGTCGTGACCCATGTAGGTACGCAGACCAATGAAGGCGAGCACGCCGAAACAGCCGACAACTGCAGCGGGCAGCCATAGCGGAATTACCCGCCGCAGCTGGTTGCGGATGTTGTCCGGTGGCAGCGCATGCGGCGCGAAACCGTGGCGCTTTCCTTTCAGGTAGACGATTTCGTCGCCCAACCGCGCGGTGAGGTAGCCAAGCTTCTCGGTACCTTCCAGGCGATATTTACCCTCGAACCCCATCAGCAGGCAGTAGTGGTACACCTCCAGCGACGGCAGCCGTGGGCCACCTTGGCGCCGCAGTTCTTCGAGCTTGTCGAAGAAATGCTCGCCGGCAAGATGCTCGCCGAACATGCGCAACTGCAGCGGGCTGCGCTCCCATACTTCGTGCAATGCCGAAGGCTGCGAGAGGATGGCTTCGTCAACGGCCGCACAGAACGCGTACTTGGATGCGTATACATCTTCAGCTGCGATGCCCAGCCGCATAGCATTGCGCTCCACGCTGTCGAGGAACTTCTGCACGGTCTGCACGAAGCCTTCAGCGTCATTTGGCAGCTGGCCGCGTTTCAACAGCAACAGCAGGTAGAAGCCGTCCGCCATCAGATCCTGCAGGCTTTGCGGCGCTGTCGAGATCGGTGTGGTGCTGGCCATGGCGGCGTTGCCGGTCAGTGACGGCATCGGGCCAGGGGTTGGGGGCAGATGTGAGTTCATCAGGTTGTCACCGCAACGAGTTCCAGCTTCAGGTCGGCAATGCCGGCAGGGACGTAGATCATCAGCGATTGTGATTTGAGCATGCGCTCGTATAGCGCGCCGCGAGGATCAATCTCGAAATAGTGGCTGCCCGGTCGTACCGGAATTGCCGCAGGAACCTGCGCCGCGTGCGTGAGCTTCACGCCAGGCAGTGCGGAGAGCACGCACTTCTCGACGTCATCCGGCGCGCCGATCTTGAAGCGGATAGGAACGGTCTGGATGAGGTCCTGTGCCGCCATCGATGCTGAAACCGAGAGATAGAACGACGCCTCGCCATCAATGCGCTGCGAGTCGAGCCGGCCCAGGTGATAGGACGGCTTGACTTCATTCAGCGCGATCTTGAAGTAGCGCGTGGAGATCACTGTCTCCAGCAAGGCGCGCACGATTTCAAGCAGCTTGCGGAACGATGCCTCGGGTTGATCGTGGCGATACACCGGCAGGTCGTTGAGCTGGTAGGTGTTGGAGAAAGTGAGTAGCGCGCCGGCCATACGCAGCAACTCCTGATGCAGGCGCTCCGGGTGCAGCTGCGGATGATGCAGTAGATGCGCCAGTGCACTGAATGAAGAGTTGATCGTATGCAGCAGCCAGAACGATGCGATATCGCCCGAACGGAATTCGATGATGTTCTGCGAGGTCTGCCGATGCAGGCCGTAAAGCGCGTCGACCTTTGCCTGCAGCGCATCCAGAACGGAACGCAGTTCGCGATGCAGGAACGGCGATGCCTGCAACTGTGCGCACGGCGGAATGAACTCGTCGTCCAGTTCGAAGCCGCCACTGGAGGTCCTGCGCACGCGCGCAACAGGAACCGTTGCGTAGGCATCCCTGGGCTGGTCGTCGGTAAGCAGCTTCACTGCTTTGCTGAGATATGCCAACTCAGCTTCGGCAGCATCGGTGAACAAGTCGTCCGAAACCCGGTTGGCCTGCCGATAGCGCGCGAGTGCGGTGCCTTCGGCGTCGGCGCAATTGCGACCATCATCACGCAATAGCGGTAATGCGAGATACACAATCGTCGACTGTATCCCCGGTGGAAGATCCTGCAGCGATACAGCATCCGGCAGGCCGTCGTGTACCGGAGCATCGTAGCTTTCGCCGTCAGGAAATACCGCGGATAGATCTAGGGGGCGCAGCGTGCCGCCTGTCAGGGCATGCGTGTCAAAGCGCACACGGCGCGCGCCCCAAGCATAGGGATGCAATGTCTGCGACAGGTCTTGTAGGCGCGCCTCGTGGTAGGCGTCTTGACGCTGGAAGTGCTGCGGGCGAAGGAACAAACCTTCACCCCATAAGACTTTCGACATCCTGCTTACGTAAGCCACATTTCAGTCCTTGGAAATTTCGTTGGCGCGTTGCTTCAGGCGTTCTTTGCCCTCTGGTGTACTACTACTGCACCGGCAGCTTCGCAGCTTGATGTGAAAACTCCATTCACATCCTGATTCTCGTCACATCTTGTGGTTCGAGCGCGGCAGATACTAGCGCATGCCTGCGCTGCAGTGTTGCGGTTACAGCAAAAACGCACAGTCGTTCAGCGAGCACCAGCACAGCGTATGGATGCCAGGCTGCCGGGATCACCTGAAATGCGTGAGCTCAAAGCTGCGCTATCGGTTGTTAGTGCACATGCGTGCACGCCGATTGTCAGGCCATCATTGGGAAGAGTCTTGTTGCGTGCATCAAAGGCCATGCGCCATCGTGCATCCGCTGGAGAACGGAACAGCGCGACGACGCCAATGACAGCGGTGCCATCACTAAGTTGTTCGGACAATTCCTGTCGTACACCCGGTGTCAGTACTACTTCGTTCACAGAAAGAAGGTCCGCCCCAAGCGCGGCCTGCTCACCGGCCTGGTCAAGGAATGAATTGAAGGTGGCTTGTTCAAACCGTTGTGCACTGCGCAGGTGATAGATCTTCAGCACGGCAGCGCTTGCGCGCTTGTCATTGCCGGCATTGAGATTTGTCCCGGCGTAGATTTTCAGCGGTATTACAGGGGGTTTTTCGGGTTTGCTTTCACGCAGCCCAACGGCTTGCAGTGTACTGTCCATCGCCTTGCTCAATTTGCCGCCGGACGCACAGCCACCTAATCCAATGGTGCTAACAAGGACGAAAGTTGTGACGGAAACCACACGTAGAAGTTTGCTCATGTACGCATTCATTTAGTGATGGGTGCCAAGAAAACAGCGGGGGAGTGACGACATGTCGGTGCAACTGCAGCACGACGATGTGAAGGAAATGTCTAGAGCAAACAAATCGCGAATTTGAAAATAACTATACCCACGCGCATTTGCGAATGTACACTGCCGCCGCTGGGACTGGATTCCCGCAAGTTGTATCGGCGGAAATGCGGCTCCCTTTAGGAACTTATTTCGACGAAGGAATCACTATGGATGTGAAGGTACTTGGGGCGGCAGCGTGTCGTTCGATGTTGGTGTTGGGATTGTTGTCGGGGCTGGCTGCATGTGAAAGCACGCCGAAGAAGGTAGTAATTCCTTTCGAAGTGAGCATGGAGAACGCTGAGGCGCAGGTCTCCACGGCCGGTGCAGATGCTGCAATCAGCGCGTTTGAGGTTGCAGCGAAAGCCGACCCTACGCGCAAAGAACCGTGGGTACGCATTGCCCAGTTGCAGTTCGATCAGAACCGTTACGCACGCGCAATCGTTGCTGCTGAAGAAGTTCTGCAGCGCGATCCTGATGACCTTGTAGCCGATGGTGTACTGACCGTCGCAGGCTTCCGCATTGCCAATGAATCATTGCAGCGCCTGTCCGGGCGCGGTGCGCTGGCGTCGGAAACCGCACAGCGCGAAGCGCAGACCTTGGTAACCACGCTGCGCTCCACCATGGGCGATGCGATTCTCGAAACCGGCAAGCCGAAAGCACGCCCCCCTGTGCGTCAGGCGACACGTGCAACGGGAGCTGGTCGTCGTACCAGTACGGCGACACCGGCTACGCCGCCACCGGCACGTCCTGCGCGTGCTGCAGGTGCAGACCCCTTCCAGAACATTGGCAACTAAGCCGGATCAACAGGACCAGTCAGGAGACACTCATGGCCAAGAAGGACAGCGTTCAAAAGCGGCTACAAAAGATCCGGCCGCCACGCGTGCAGCTTACGTATGACGTGGAGAAAGGCGACGCGATCGAGCAGAAAGAGCTGCCGTTCGTAGTTGGTGTGATGGGTGACTTCAGTGGCACACCGGAAAACGCGCTGCCCAAGGTCAAGGACCGCAAGTTCGTCAACGTCGACCTCGACAACTTCGACGAGGTGATGGAAGCGGCCGGCCCGCGCGCGGTCTATCGCGTGCCCAACAAGATCAGCGAGAGCGGCGGCGAGTTCGGCGTCGAGTTGAAGTTCAACTCGATTGAAGACTTCCGTCCGGAATCGGTGGTGCAGCAGATTGATCCGCTGCGTCGCCTGCTCGAGTCGCGCACCAAGCTGGCGGATCTGCGCAACAAGTTGGCGGGCAATGAGAAGCTCGAGGACCTGTTGACCGACGTGCTCAACAACACCGAGCAGCTCAAGAAGCTCGGCGCGGCGAAGGAGGAGTAAGCGATGGCGTCTGAAGCCAGTCAACTGTCCGCGCCGGTCGCGGCTACCGAAGAAATCGATCTGCTCGACCAGATCGTAGAGAAGAGCAAAGTTGCCAAGTCGCGCACCGAGCATGAGCGTGCCAAGGACATCATCTCCGCGCTGGCGCAGGAGGTCATGGACGGTACGGTTGTGGTGTCTGACAACCTCAACCTGACCCTGGACGCGCGTATCGCCGAGATTGACCGGATCATTTCCGAGCAGCTCAGTGCGGTGATGCATGCGCAGGAGTTCCAGGCGCTGGAAGGCAGCTGGCGCGGCTTGCACTACCTGTGCTCGCAAACCTCCACCGGCCCGAACATGAAGATCAAGGTCTTCAATTCGCCGAAGAAAGACTTGGTCAAGGACTTCAAGTCGGCCATCGATTTCGACCAGAGCGCGCTGTTCAAGAAGGTCTATGAGGAAGAGTTCGGCACCTTCGGTGGTGCGCCGTTCGGTGCACTGATCGGTGACTACTTCCTTGGCCGTCAGCCGGAAGACATGTACTTCATCGAGCAGATGTCGCATGTGGCGGCCGCCGCACACGCGCCGTTCCTTTCTGCTGCCAGCGAAGGCATGTTCGGTCTGGAGTCGTTCACCGACCTGGGCAAGCCGCGCGATCTGGCCAAGGTGTTCGACACGGTTGAGTACGCCAAGTGGAAGTCGTTCCGCGAGAGCGAGGACAGCCGCTACGTTGGCCTCACGCTACCGCGCTTCCTTGGCCGTTTGCCATACAACCCCAAGGACGGCACCACGGTTGAAGGCTTCAACTTCGTTGAAGAGATCGAAGCCGCCGATCACAGCAAGTTCCTGTGGTGCAACACCGCCTATGCGGCCGGTGCGCGCTTGACCCAGGCATTTGAGAGCTACGGCTGGTGCGCAGCGATTCGCGGCGTTGAAGGCGGCGGCTTGGTCGAAGACCTGCCGACGCATACCTTCCGTACCGATGACGGCGAAGTGGCACTGAAGTGCCCGACCGAAGTCGCCATCACCGATCGTCGTGAAAAAGAACTCAGTGACCTCGGCTTCATGCCGCTGGTGCACTGCAAGAACACCGACTACGCCGCCTTCTTTGGTGCGCAGTCGGCACAGAAGCCGAAGAAGTACAACACTGATTCGGCCAATGCCAACGCGATCCTGTCTGCGCAGCTGCAGTACATTTTCGCGGTTTCGCGTATCGCCCACTACTTGAAGGCGATGATGCGCGAGAAGATCGGCAGCTTTGCATCTGCGGGCAACGTCGAGGAATTCCTGAACCGCTGGATCGCCCAATACGTATTGTTGGACGACAACGCCAGCCAGGAAGCCAAGGCGCAGTTCCCGTTGCGCGAAGCATCTGTGCAGGTTTCGGAAGTGCCAGGCAAGCCTGGTGTCTACCGTGCTGTGGCCTTCATCAGGCCACATTTCCAGCTCGATGAGCTGTCTGTTTCGTTGCGTCTTGTTGCTGAACTGCCGGCGTCGGCAAAGAAGTCGTAACGTTTTGATGTTGCTTTAGCGTCGGGTGGGGACTTCGGTCCCTGCCTAGCGGTGGCGCGCATTTCTAGAGGGCGAAGCCCCCCTCAATCGCTGGGCCCCCGCCCGGCAAACAATCTCACGGAAGAACGGAATTTAGGAGACCAGATATGCAACATGCTTTTCTTTCCATTGACACCATCAAGGGTGAGTCGCACGACGACAAGCACAAGGATTGGATTGAAATCCAGTCCTTCTCGCAGGATCTGCTGCAGCCTCGCTCGGCCACTGCCTCCACCTCTGGTGGTACCACGGCAGCCCGCGTGAATCTGTCGCCGATCGAAATCATCAAGTCGATCGATCTCGCTTCCACGGCCCTGAACCAGGCCGCCGCAAACGGCACCACCTTCCCGAAGGCACGCGTTGAGTTCATGCGTGCGGACAAGGACGGCAACGCGATCAATTACTACCTGGTCGAGCTGCTGAACGTGCTGGTACACCGCGTCACCACCACGGTTGACAAGGAAGGTATGCCGCAGGAAGTGGTTCAGTTGAGCTTCGGTGCAATCAAGTGGACTTACCAGCAGCAGAAGCCGGAAGGCGGAGTTGGTGGCAAGACCGTGGCACAGTGGAGCGCAACAAAGAACATCCCGAACTACACCGTTTGATGATGTGTTCTGCGATGGCGCGATAAGCGCCATCGCAGTCTCAATCCCGGCAAGGCCAGGAACGGCCCTGCAGTTGCATCGCTGCCTTGACGCACGGATGCCCAGCTACCGGAAACAACGATGAAGGGACTCGAACCCAGCCTGTTGGAAAAGCTGTTTGACGATAACCCGCGCAGTGCGGGTGCCGGGCCTATCTTCAAGTCCGTATCGCTGGAGCAGTACAAAGAGTCCATCGCGCGTGACCTGGAGGGGCTGCTGAACTCGCGCGCCGCTTTCCAGGAAAGCGATATGGCGGAGTTCCCCAATTGCCGCCAATCACTATTGACCTATGGGCTTGCCGATTTCTCGGCGATGAGCCTTGCCAATGCCTATGACCGTTCCGCCATCTGCCGCTCATTGGAGCAGGCGGTTGGCCGCCATGAGCGTCGTTTGAAGAACGTCAGCGTGCAGCTCGATGCTGGCAACCAGTTCGCTGGCGGCCTGCACTTCACCATTCATGCATTGCTGGATCTCGAACCGGCGCGTGAGCCAGTAAGTTTCGACGCGATGCTGCAGCCGTCCACACTGCAGTATCAGGTTACCCGCGCCCGTCGCACCCAGCAGGCGCTCTGATGCAGGATCTGCTGCCCTTCTATGAGCGCGAACTGGCCTACCTGCGCCGTTATGGACGCGAGTTCGCCGAGCGTTACCCCAAGATCGCCGGCCGTCTGCAGTTGTCTGCGGATGGTAGCCAGGACCCGCACGTCGAGCGCCTGATCGAGGCCTTCGCGCTACTGAGTGCGCGCGTATCCAAACGCATCGACGACGACTACCCCGAGTTCACCGATGCACTGCTGGATGTGCTGTACCCGCACTATCTGCGGCCATTCCCGGCCTGTTCGATTGCCTATTTCGATATGGATGGCGTCGCTTCCAAGTTGAGCGCGCCAGTGCGGATTCCGCGCGGAACCTCCTTGCAGAGCCGCGCGGTGCGCGGTGTTCCCTGCGATTTCCGTACCAGCTATGACGTGGTGCTGGCGCCCATCGGCATCTCTGCTGTGACGTACCGGGCGGTGGCAGACGCGCCCATGGCAACTGCTTTGCCGAGCGGTAGCGGAGGGCAGATCTCACTGAGTTTCAATCTGCTCTCCGATCAGCTTGGATTCGCTCAGCTGGGCACCGACAAGCTACGCCTGTTCCTCGATGGCGAGCCTTCAGTACGTGCCGCCTTGCGTGACGCACTTCTGCTCGGCGTAAAGGCCGCGTATGTTGAGTCAGACGGCGATGGTCGCTGGCGCCGGCTTGAGTCAGTGCCGATCACCCCTGTTGGCTTTACTGACAGCGAAGCACTGATCGATTTCCCGGCACGCTCGCACCCGGCGTATCGCCTGCTGACCGAACTGTTCGGCTATCCGGAAAAGTTCGGTTTCGTCGACCTGGACCTGACTGCCACCAGCGCAGGCGCCAGCCGCCGCTTCACCTTGCACCTGATCCTGCCCGCCGGGCAACAGGAACGGGCGAATGCAATGGTGCTGGAAGATATCGGCCTGCATAACGTGCGGCTGGGCTGCACGCCCATCGTCAACCTGTTCAAGATCAACGGTGAGCCGATCCGTGTAACCCATCGCACGGTGAACTATCCGGTGTTGGCGGACGCACGCCGTGCCTATGCCTTCGAGGTGCATTCCATCGATTCGGTGTACCGCATCCGGCAGACGCCGCAAGGCGAAGCGATCCACGAGTTCCGGCCGTTTTATTCGCTGCATCACGGCGAAGACCCGGATCGTACCGGGCAATACTGGGTCGCCCGTCATGACGAAGACATTGCAAGGCAAAGCCCCGGCTTCGAGATGGAGATCAGCTTCGTCGATCTCTCTTTCAACCCGGTGCTGCCGCAGACCGATACGGTCAGCCTTGAGCTGACCTGCAGTAACCGCGATCTACCGCATCAGCTCGCCTATGGCGTGGCCGGTGGCGACTTGAGCATCGAAGGCGGCAGCCCTGCCAAGGCCATCACGCTGCTGCGTAAGCCAACCCGACCACTGCGCTTCCGCCACGGGCGTAGCGCGCAGTGGCGTCTTATTTCGCATCTGTCGCTGAACCAGCTGTCCCTGAGTGGCAGCGGTTTGGCGGCGCTGAAGGAGATGCTGCGCCTGTACGACCTGTCTGGCAGCAATGTTTCCGCGCGGCAGGTCGATGGCATTCTTGCGCTGGAGCAGGTGCCGGCGACGACCTGGATGTCCGGTCGCCAGTTCGCATCTGTCGTGCGCGGTCTTGAAATCCGCTTGACCATCAATGAGGCCCATTTTGTCGGCACCGGCGTGGCTGCATTCGCGCAGGTGATGGATCACTTCTTCGCACTGTATGTGCATGCCAACAGCTTTACCCGACTGGTGCTGATTTCCGGCGACAGCGGGGAGGAGATCGTCCGATGCGAAGCGCGCAGCGGCGAATCGATCCTGGCGTAGCCCAGCAGCTGCTGGCCGAGCCACACCGCTTCGAGTTCTTCCAGGCGGTGCGCCTGCTTGAGCAGGTGTTCGAGCGGCAAGGGGTGAAGTCCGGCCAGGCCATTCCAATGCGGGTGCGGTTCCGCAACAACCTGTCTTTGGGCTTCCCGGCGACCGAGTTGTCTGCCGAAGGCGAGGTGTATTCGCTGTCCGGTGATCGTCTGCAGGAGCGTGAAGACATCGAGCAGGCGCTGGCTGCCGAAACCCTGGGCGAAGTGCACTTGACTCCGCAGTTCATGGGTTTGCTTGGCACTTCCGGTGCGTTGCCGCTGCACTACACCGAAACCCTTCAGATCCGCGAGTTGTACGAGCGGGATCGCACTGCGCGCGCGTTCCTCGACATATTTTCGACCCGCGCCGTAGCGCTGCATTACGCGGCCTGGAAGAAGCACCGGCTGGCACTTCAGTACGAACTGGACCGGCGCGAACGCTTCCTGCCATTGGTGCTCTCGCTGCTGGGCATGGGCATGCACGAGCTGCGCGACCGCCTGCATGATGGCGAAGGCGACATCTTCGATCAGGCGGTGGCGTACTACGCGGGCGCCATCCGGCAGCGGCCGGTATCGGCAGCGCTGATGCAGCGCGTGCTCTCGGACTACTTCCAGGTGCCGCTCGAAGTGCAGCAGTTTGTTGGCGCCTGGTACCGCGTACCGGCAGGGCAGGCGACGCGCCTGGGGCAAGCCAATGCTGTGCTGGGTGCCAGCGCGTTGGCAGGTGATCGCGTCTGGCAGCGCGATCTGCGCCTGCGCCTGCGCATCGGCCCGCTGTCGAAGAAGGCGTTTGATGATTTCCTGCCCGGCGGAACTGCAGCCCTGGCCTTGGCCAAGTGGCTGTCGCTGCTCACCGGCGGCACGCTTGAGTACGAGGTGCGGCTGGTGCTGCGTGCCGAGGACGTCCAAGGCAGCGCACTGGGAACAGGAGCGCGCTTGGGTTGGGACAGTTATATGTGTACACGCGGGCAAGACGGCGCGCGCGACGACACCACCTATGGCATCCATACATTGCAATAACGAGGCGCCGGCAGCGATGACACTGTCGGTAATTGAACGGTTTCAGCAGGGAGTGCGTGGTTCCGAATGAGCATCAACCTCAAAACACTTATCAGCAAGTTGGACGACACCTGCCGTCAGGCGACCCAGCGCGCAGCCAATCTGTGCATGGCGCGTGGCAACTACGAGGTGGATCTGGAGCACCTGTTCCTGGCGCTGCTGGAGCAGCCCAAGAGCGACTTCGTGCTGATCGCCCAGCGCAGTGGCATATCGCCTGAGTCGCTTGAGCGCGATCTCAGCGACGAGATCGGCCAATTCAAGACCGGCAATACACGCACGCCGGTGTTCTCCCAGCATCTGCCGGCCTTGTTCGAGCACGCCTGGCTGATCGCTTCGCTGGATTCGGAAACCACCCGCATCCGCAGTGGCCACCTGCTGCTGGCGCTGCTGACCGAGCCTGACCTTGCGCAGCTGGCGTACCGCGGCTCCAAATTGTTCGTGCGCTTCAAGCGTGAAGAGCTGAAGCACGATTTTGCGAAGCTGACCGAGGGCTCGCAGGAAGCACAGACCGTGCGCTTCGCCGATGCTTCGGCAACCGGCGAAGGTGCTGGCGACGATGCGGATGCGGTGCCGGGTGAGGCCAAGGGCGGCCTGTCCAAGACTCCGGCGCTGGACCAGTTCACCACCAACCTCACCCAGCGTGCGCGTGACGGCAAGATCGACCCGGTGATCGGCCGTGATGCCGAGATCCGTCAGGTCATCGACATCCTGATGCGTCGCCGCCAGAACAACCCCATCCTCACCGGTGAGGCCGGCGTCGGTAAGACCGCCGTCGTCGAAGGCCTGGCCCGTCGCATTGCCGAGAAGGATGTGCCCGACGTGCTGCAAGGCGTTGAACTGCACACCTTGGACATGGGTTTGTTGCAGGCCGGTGCCAGCGTCAAGGGCGAGTTCGAGAACCGTCTGAAGAACGTGATCGACGAGGTCAAGAAGAGTCCGCACCCGATCATCCTGTTCATCGACGAAGCCCACACCATTATTGGTGCCGGCGGCTCCGCTGGCCAGAACGACGCCGCCAACCTGCTAAAGCCGGCCCTGGCACGAGGCGAGTTGCGCACCATCGCCGCCACCACCTGGAGCGAGTACAAGAAATACTTTGAAAAGGACGCCGCCTTGGCGCGTCGCTTCCAGGTAGTGAAGGTGGAGGAACCCAGCGAAGTGCTGGCCGCCGCCATGCTGCGTGGCATGGTCAGCCTGATGGAGGCGCACTTCGGCATCCGCGTGCTGGATGAAGCCGTGACCGAAGCCGTGCGCCTATCGCACCGCTATATCAGTGGCCGCCAGCTGCCGGACAAGGCGGTCAGCGTGCTCGATACCGCCTGCGCCAAGGTCGCACTTGGGCAAAGCGCGACGCCCGCGATCATCGAAGACACCCGCAAGCACCTGGATCGGCTCGAGGCCGAGCTGGCTGCATTGCAGCGCGAGACTGCCGGCGGCAGCACCTTGCATGAGGAGCGTCTTGCCGAACTGAAGGCGCAGCAGCTTGAAGCGCAGGCTGTGCTTGCCAGCAATGAGCAGCGTTTGAGTGTCGAGCGCGAACTGGCCGGGCGCGTTGCAGCGCTGCGCCAGCAGCTTGAGCAAGGCCTGGCGGGCGAGGGTGATACGGATGCCTCGGCAGAAGAACAAGCCGACGTCGCTGTCGCAAAAACAACTGGCAAGCGCAGCAAATCAGCGCGTGAGCTCTCGCCACAACATGCAGAACTTGCGAAATTGCAGGCAGAGCTGCGCGACCTGCAGGGCGAGACCCCAATGGTTCCGCTGCAGGTGGATGGCACCGTCGTCGCTGAAATCGTGTCGGCATGGACCGGCGTGCCGCTCGGTCGCATGGTCAAGGATGAGATCCGCACCATCCGCTCGCTGGGCAGCCTGCTGGAAGAGCGGGTCATCGGCCAGGACCACGCCCTCGACGCCATCGCCCAGCGCGTGCGTACCGCGACCGCGAAATTGGAAGACCCGAACAAGCCGCGCGGCGTGTTCATGTTTGTCGGGCCCTCCGGCGTGGGCAAGACTGAGACCGCGTTGGCCTTGGCCGACATTCTGTATGGCGGTGAGCGCAAGCTGATCACCATCAATATGAGTGAGTATCAGGAGGCGCATAGCGTGTCCGGTTTGAAGGGCTCGCCGCCGGGCTACGTGGGCTACGGCGAAGGTGGCGTGCTGACCGAAGCTGTGCGTCGCAACCCGTACAGCGTGGTGCTGCTCGACGAAGTGGAGAAGGCGCATCCGGACGTACTGGAAATGTTCTTCCAGGTGTTCGACAAGGGCGTGATGGATGATGCTGAAGGCCGCGAAATCGACTTCCGCAATACCTTGATCATCCTCACCTCCAACATCGGCTCCTCGCAGATCATGCAGTCCTGCCTCAACAAGCCGGCAGAAGAAATTCCCGCCGCAGACGCACTTGCCGAGGCCCTGCGGCCGATCCTGATGCGCAGCTTCAAGCCGGCCTTCCTTGGTCGCTTGAAGGTGGTGCCGTATTACCCGATCAGCGATGACGTGCTGGTGCGCATCATCAGCCTCAAGCTCGGCCGCATTCGTGACCGCGTCAGTGCAAACCACAAGGCCAGCTTCAGCTGGGACGAAGGTCTGGTTGAAGCTGTACTGGCGCGCTGCACCGAGGTGGATTCGGGTGCGCGCAATGTCGACCACATTCTCAACGGGACCTTGTTGCCGGAGATTGCGGAGAACGTGTTGACTGCCATGGCCGAAGGCACCCGCATCAACAGCATCAAAGTCAGCGCCGGCAAGAAGGGCGATTTCAAGTACAAAGTTTCTTGATTACGGAAGAAGGAGAACAGCATGGAATTTTTCGGATTTGACCGCCAGGCAGCACTGAACCACTGCGACAGCCTCGAGCTGGGCCTGGGGCGCGACCTCGACCGCGTGCGCGCATGGAATCGCTTGCGCCCGGAACACATCGTCGAACTGCTCGAAACTGCCGTACCGGCAGCGCGTCAGGATGCACGCATTGTGGCTGGCCAGATCAGCCGTGGCTCCTGGCGCATCCACATGGATAGCGCGCCGGTCGGCAAGCCGCAGCTGGTGAGCAATATGCGTGAGGTGCTTATTTCCGCAGGTGGGCGCGACTATCGCCTGCAGGTCAGCGAAGGCGTGCGTCTGCGCCTTGAGGAAATCGCGCAGGTCGCTTGATGCAACGGTAACAACGCCATTCCGGTGCTGGCGGGCACCGGAATGGATGGCAAAAACAGATGCATCCAGCAGTTTTCAGTCCGGGCCGTAGTGCGCACTACAGCCCATGAAGGCAGATCAACACCATGGATTTGGTAAACAACGTATTGGCAGCCCTGGCCGGGCCCGCACAGACACAACGCTTCCTGCGGCTGCATACCGCGCTGGGCGGCGACGTGCTTGTTGCGGAGACACTGGATGGCGTCGAGCAGATCGACGGCATCGGCTTTCAATGGACGATCACCGCGCTATCCGTTGATGCTGGCCTGCAATTGCAGCCACTGATCGGCAAGCCTGCCTTGCTCCAGCTGCAGCAGGCCGATGGCAATCACCGGCCATTGCACGGGCGCATCACCGCCGCCGAACGGATTGGCAGCAATGGCGGGCTCGCCCGTTATCGCCTGCGCCTGCAGCCATGGTTGGCGTTTCTGTCGCAGCGCGTCGACAGCTATGTTTTCCACGACAAGACCGTGGTCGAGATCATCGAAGACATCTTCGCCGACTACGGTAGCCTGGCGCCCGAGTGGCGCTGGGTGCTTGCCGATGCCAGCCAATACGCCAAGCGCAGCCTGACCACGCAGTACCAGGAGAGCGATCTGGCGTTCGTACAGCGCCTGCTGGCTGAAGAAGGCATCTTCTATTGGTTCGAGCATGAAGGCGACCCGGATGCAGCGGCTTTCGGCAAGCACACCCTGGTATTGGCTGATCACGCGCATGACGTTACCGATCTCGGCAGCGTTCGCTTCCATCGCAGCAACGAAAGCGAACGTAGCGACGCCATCCAGCAGTGGCAGGAAGCCCGCAGCTGGTGCACGCCGAAGGTGGAGCGGGCAACCTGGGATTACCGCAGCCTTGAGCGCCGCAAGGCAAGCGCCGAGGCAGCGCAGGGCGCCGACCTCGGTGTGGTTGACCAGGACACCAGCGGGCCTTACGGCTGGCAGGACAATGCGCGCGGGCAGCGTCGCGCGCAGCAGCATCTGGATGCACTGCGCGTGCGCTCACACCTGATTGAAGGTGGCGGCCAGTGGCGTGCACTTGCGCCGGGCGCCAAGCTCGCCCTGTCACAGCACCCGCAGGTGGCCGAGGACGCCGCATTCCTCTGTATCTCGGTACGACACCAGGCCCGCAATAACCTGGATGCTGATGTATTCGATGCACTCGAGCAGACGCTTGGCCCAATCAACCAGCGCGCACTGGAGCTGCCAGCGGCATTGGCGGGCATCCGTAATGGTGCAGGCCGTAATGACATCAACACAGGTTTCTACGACAACCAGTTCGCGGTGATTCCGGCCGAGGTCATCTACCGCCCGCAGACCGAAGATGGGCATGGCGTACACCTGCACCCGCGCCCCAGCGTGACCGGCACCTTGAGTGCAGTTGTGGTCAGTGATGGCGATCCCTTGCTGTCTGACCGCGACCACCGCATCAAAGTGCAGTTCCCGTGGCAGCGAGGGGGCAATGCCAGCAACGGCTTGGCGCACCCGGCCGGCGACGACAACGCGCCCGCCAGCGGTAACGCCTGGACATGGGTGCGCGTCATGACCCCGTGGGCCGGCGACAACTGGGGTGGCGTAGTGCTGCCGCGGCGCGGCCAGGAAGTATTGGTCGCGTTCCTGGAAGGCGATATCGACCGCCCCGTGATTGTTGGCGCGCTCTATAACGGCCGCGGCCAACAGGACGCACAGCACAACAAGTTGAACAGCGGTGGAGCCAACGCCACAGGCAATGCCGCCGCATGGTTCGAAGGCAACGATCACGCCGCCGTGTATACCGGCTTCAAGAGCCAGGCGCTGGCAGAAAGCCAAAGCGGCACCGGCGGCTATCAGCAGCTACGCTTCGACGACACACCGGGGCAGGGCCGCGCCCAGCTGTCGACAACGCAGCACGACACCACCTTGACCCTCGGCCACCTGAAAGGCGGCGACGACAACGTGCGCGAAGGCGAGCGCGGTTTCGGCGTCGAGCTTTCAACCCAAGCACACGGCAGCCTGCGCGCCGGTCGCGGCCTGCTGCTGACAACAGAGGAAGGCACGCCGCAGATGGCGGCACCACAAGCCATCGCACAGTTGCAGCAAGGCCACGACCTGCTCAAAAGCCTGGCCGACTCCGCAACTGATCAGACTGCGCAGCTGCCCAAAGATCTAGCCGAACTGCCCATCGATCAAACCCTGACCGAACTGCAGGAACAGCTGAAAGCAACGCATAGCGGCAGCAGCGCCGGCAGCATCAATGGTGGCGATGGCGAAGCGCCTGGCTGGAGCGCACCCGTACTACTCGGCAGCGGCGTAGCCGGCGTGATGAGCCTGACCCCGGCCGATCAAGCATGGGTAAGCGGTACCCATACCTTGCTGAGCAGCGGTGTCGCATTGAACTGGATGACGCAGGGCTCGCTGAGCCTGGCAGTCGCGCAAGGCTTGGTGCTCTACACCGTGGGCAGCGAGGGCAGGAAAGACAGCCCCAATCAGGAGCGCGGCATCGCCCTGCACGCAGCACAAGGCAAGGTGAGCGCACGCGCGCACAAGAGCCAGGCCACGATCGCTGCGAAGACCAATGTCCGCATCGCCAGCACTGAAGCCACTATCGAAATGGCGGCACCGAGCAAGCATCTGCTAGCTACTGCGGCTGGTGCTTACATTCGGATTGAGGGCGACAACATCGAGCTGGGAGCGCCCGGGAAGATTGAGTTCAAGGCTAGCCAGAGGGATTGGGTGGGGCCGGCTAGTGTGAGCTCAGGGCCTCCTTCTTTCGGGAAAGGCGATCTTCTGTTTTGCGGCCTTGCTGCGCACCACGCCGAAAAGGATGGCGCTGCACTGGTGCCAGTCGCGTGAATCGCTTTAGCCACCTAGTAGTAGCAGACATGGGGCATCGCGAATTCTCGCGATTCGAATACGCAATCATGAATCCGATGCGCGCTGAGTCGGCGTATTGGCGCGAATTTAAACCGATAGTGCTAGGAGTTGAGATATTTGGCGGCGATCTGTCTCATCTTCCTCAGTTGATTACCTTGGACTCGCTAGGAAACGCGGGTCGAGAGGGGCTTTTGGAGAGAAATGCGCTCCAAATTCAGCGGGGACAGGGCCCTCTATTTGGAGCGCTCCTGAGTAGCAATAGATCTCAAGTAGATGTGGCGGCACACTTAAGTGCCAGGATGATCGGAGCTGCAAGTCATTCCGAAAAATACTGGCTAAGGTTCCATGATCCAAGTGTGTTTGATTGCTTGGATCGGTTACTGAGTGATGCACAGATGCGCCGATTCTTGGGGGTGGTTGATTGTTGGACTTGGTTTGATCGAGTGATCGGAGCGTGGAGGCAGCGAGTCAAGCCGCTTGAGAGTATCGAACCCCAGCCCGCAAGGCTTACATCGGAGCAGTGGTCGGCGCTTGGGCGACAACGTTTCTTGAACAAAACTTTGAAATTATTGGCTGGTGAGACTAGGGAGCCAAGTGATGGGCGCTCATTCGTGATGCGCATTGACGGCTACGTTAAACAGGCGATGTTACTTGGTCTGAAAGATGATGACGATATCTGTGCGCTTGCGTTGGGTTTAGAGCGGTTCGGAGTTCATTGGCTAGATAAGTCTGTAATCAGCGAGGCAGTTGAACTTGCAAGACGTGGGGAACAATCATTTTTCAGGTCCATGGCTGACTTGCAAGCCTAGCTTATGCGATCAACAAACATATCAAAATTGCGAGATTTCTTTGATGTCTGATTCCCATGAATGCCCCACATGCAAAATTATCGGCCTTCCGATTCTTCCGCTTCGATATGCCTTGGCTTGGGCTGGCGATGATGTGGTGGAGGGGAAGAGGGCCCCGGATCTAGGACTTCCGTTTGACGTATCGGACTATCCGCCATTGGGTACGGACAATGCCAAGTACACGCTACGACTCCTGCGTGGTGGATATTTATACGTGTATGACGAGGCGCGTAGGCAATGGTCGGCGTACGAAGTCGCACCTGGGGGGCAACTTTATGCTTTTGATATGGCCGAAGGTCCGGTGCTTGGGGCGTCGGCGCAAGATGTTGTGTGCAGTCGATCTGGCGCGCGCTCTTTGGCACGCTGTATACAGGTAAAGGACGCCGCCAAAGCTGGCAAGTTGTGGCTGGTACACAGCGATACTCAATGGACGACTGATGTATTAAAGCGACATGAGGAGTCAGAATATCGCGCCTTGCATATGCGGTGCATCGACGTAGGCGCATGGTTTCGCGCGAAGGGAAGGAAAACGCAGAAACATCTTGCTCTTCTGGAGGGGGTGTTTGACTCGGTTAGCGAATACGCTCTAAAAGCATCACCTAAATCGTACTTCAACGCGGGCAATGCCGATGGTGCCGGTAAAACTGCAGGCACGGCCAGCATAAGCGGCGTCACCGTTACGCCGGAACCAGCTTTCATGTTCTCGCCATATGATTTTGCCGCATTGGATCGTAGTGATTTTAGTGGAGTGCTTTGGGGGGAAACACCCAATCAACCAGTGTCGCGAGACCCGTATGCGATGGTGGCGTTGGGTGATCCCGTCGGCTTGACTGCCGAAGTTGGTGCGCTGATGAATGATAGGTTGGCCGGTTTTCTCGCTGAGCCCGGTCGTGCAAGACCTCTGGCTGCATCTGCGGCAATTCAGCAATTGCGGGAAACCGTAGAGCATCAGACTGTCCTAAAGTCAGTGAATACAACCGATGCTGTGTCCTCTGATATCGGCAGCTATGCAGACGCGCGAGGAGGGATGGGGGCGGGTGATCTTGTGCGAGAGAATGTTGATCTTGATGCAAATGATCTAAAAAAAATTCGTGCCAACGCTTGGGCGAGTAGTGGTTATTTGGAGCGGTACAATGAAGCTGCTCGTGAGTCGTGGCAGGCCCAGCATGATAGCGAACTTAGAGTTATTGATGAGACGATCATTGCGCCATTGGCGCGTGTTCATGTGATTCTACTTGAGTCAACAAAATTGCGGGTTCATTTGCAATGCAATTATGACCCGGATGACGCTCTCAGTGGTGCCGGTTATCTTGGCGTGGTTCTTTCTTGCATCGTTGACACCCAAGATAAGCTCCCACAGGCCGAACTTTATGGGCGTTGGCTCGAAAGTAGTCCGCAGGATAAAAATAATTTGCTTTTGAGGGCGTACTTGCTGAATCAGGATAGATTGGCAGAGCAGGTGGCAAGATCTGCCGAAAGTGCAGTAAAAATTGGCTGGAGCGAACTGCAGTGGTCGAATTTGTTTGGCTTATATGGCGAGGCTGTGAAGCCTGGTGGCGATGGGGTCAATACGTTGGTGGCCACGCTCATTAAACAGACCATGGGGCCTTTTGCGAAGGTCTTGGGGCGCGTCGTTGATGCGCCAACTAAGCTTTACGGGCTTGTTGCGTGGGGAGTGGCAGGAAAGGTGCCGCTAGAGAAAGTGACCCTGGCAAGTAAGACTTCTGGTCAGATTGTTCGAGAAGTTATGCTTGCTATGGAACGTGCAACGGGACAGCGACCACGTTACCAA
This sequence comes from Stenotrophomonas sp. STEN023, assembly GCF_056760135.1. Taxonomy (NCBI): domain Bacteria; kingdom Pseudomonadati; phylum Pseudomonadota; class Gammaproteobacteria; order Lysobacterales; family Lysobacteraceae; genus Stenotrophomonas; species Stenotrophomonas sp. STEN023. Next base: position 42,954 of record NZ_JBRREF010000022.1, read on the forward strand.
GCAATCCATGCTGAGTTACGACGTCTGCAAATACTGGGGTTGAATACAAGGCAGTCGCGCTCTGATATCGCCTTTGTCGGAGTGCGTCAGGATTCTACTCTCGTGTCATCTGCAAACTATAGAATGGAGCGGAACGGGTTTATTGGGAATAAACTGGGTAACTGGCGCTCCGTTATAGATACGGATTTGAGAACTGGTCTGGCTGGTTCGTTACTGTCAGCAGTCGCTTTGGCGACCGTTTACAAGAAGGCGGTTGGCAGTATGATGCATGAGCGTGATGAGTCTTGGGCGAGAGTTGTGTTTACTAGCGTGGGTGTAGTCGGCGGAAGTTTGGAGCTGGCAGGGAAACAGGTGGAGAGAGTAGGGAATGCTGTCCCTAGGTTTATGCGCTGGTCAGCTATTGGAACTATTGTCGCGAACTTGGGGCGCGCGTTTTCGGCGATTGGAGGGATATTAATTTCGGTGGTTGATTTCACTAGGGCATGGAGGGAGAAGCAAAGGGGTAACGAAAAAATGGCAACTCTTTATTTCATATCTGGGGCTGCCGGTCTGGGCTTGAGTGTCGCGATATTGGCTGGCTCATTATTATTCTCGGTTTTTTTCTTGGTTGCACTTGTGGTTGTTACTTTGATTATTATGATTGATGGTGATAACTCTAAACATGCTTGGTTAGAACGTTGCTATTGGGGGCGTTTGGAGTCTGAGCGATACGAGGATGACGTAACCGAGAGTCGAGAGTATCAGCTAGCAATTGGAGTTTCTTGATGTATTACCAAGGAATAATGCCTGGTCGGCCTTTTCCGATTAATAGGAAACTGAGTGACCTGGATAATGAGCACAAATTCTGCAAAAGCACCAGGTTGGACGACGTAACTCCTTATCCTGATCTGACTGTTATAAGGATGAATTCGTCATATCTGGAAGTTGCGGATAAATTTTACAGTTGGAAGGGTGTGTTTACGACGTTCGTTATAGTCTGGATTGTTGTCCTTATCTCTTTCGCTGTTGGTTTTAGTTGGTTGGAGTTCGATTCTATTCGTGATGGAAAAGGGTTGTCTGCTTTCGGCCTCTTTGCGGTGATGGCTCTCGTCGGAATGGCTGCCGCTATTTTCTTCTTGGGACGGTTTGAATGGGTGCATTACACTCACTATCCGATCCGAATGAATCGGAAGCTTCGGATGGTTTACGTTTTTCGCCAGGACGGAAGTGTGCTCCAGGTAAAATGGGATGATGTTTTTTTTACTTTAGGAGTTGATGCCAGGCTTTGGGAAATTCGTGGTCACGTGCTCGGTGTAGACGGTGTGACTATTAAGGAGACATTTGCGCTAGGGGTTAATGATTCGGGCAGTACAGAGGGTATGCGAAAGCTCCGTTCTCATTGGGAGTTTTTTAGGCGGTATATGGAAGAAGGGCCTGGGTCCGTAGCGCCTTATTTGAAGCTAGCACTGCCTATCGATGGGAGAAGGGAGTCTTTCAAAGTTGGATTTGAGGTGTTGGCGTCTCACTTTCGCCATCCAGACCCCGTTGTCGCGGCGCTTGGCTATCTTGGGTGGCCATTTGTTGCCATCTCTTCACTGGGTCGTTGGCTTGCGATGCGAAAAAGTCTAATCCCACGTTGGCCTGCTGATGTCGAGTTGGTGAGTGCTGTAGCAGATGATGATTTGTATCATCTTGATTACCGCATCAATCCCATCGAGTTCCGTTAGCTGTGTGACGTTGCGTCAGTCTGGATGGTTTCTTCCTCTGCCGTTAACTTGATCCGGACATTCTTCTAGTTCACAGCGATTTTACCACTCAAGACAAGTGTGTGGCGTGAATGATGGTATCTCTGGTAATGGACGAGATGGTATGGAGATGGCGGGTAGATTACGTTGGACTTGCGGCTTCGACAGCATGCAATTGGTGCTATGGAAACATGTACGGCAATACATGGAGTAAAGCGGCCCATCGTGCGTAACCGATCTTTCCCGAGTTCCAGAATTTCCAGCAGAAATCGTCGCTGAGGCTGGCGGCCAAGCGCTGGACCAAAGCGCGATTGACCAGTTGATCCGGTTGAAGCATCGCCCATGAGTACAGCAAGGAGTACGAACCTTGGCTGCCGATCCGTAGCAATAGTGAGGGCTTTCGGATCATCAAAAACCTGATCTGGCGATTCGCTGGGATCCCCACACCACTTCCGTTCGCAAGGACCAGCAGTAAGCCTGGCCACTCTGCTGGCCAGATTTTTCCGATGATGATGCACGGGCTACTCTTGGAGTAAAGGACGAAGATTGATGGTTTCCGGAGAGGTTGGCTCGAATTTTATCCCGGGGCGCTGGGTCGAGGGTTTGCCAGGAAGTTGTGTTGGGCATATAAGAAATTCGAAATTGCCGGCCGAGTTGGTTAACAGAATAGACGACGTTGTTTTGGAGATATCAAGGTCTTCGATAATTATGCGGGGCGGCTCTTTATTGTTCGCAATCTTAGGTCTTTTTGGTTTCTTCGCTTGTTTTTCGTTGCTTATAAAAATTGCTTTCCCGTTGGATAGCGAAGTTATTGCTGTTGTTTTTGTTTTACCAGTTTTATTGATAGGTGCATCTTGGATTGTTTTTCTGTTATTCAAAACGGATCTTGGTATTTCGAGCGATCGGCCAGTTCGTTTTAATAGAGCTCTTAAGAAAATCTATGTTTATGAGCATTCCTATAGCTTGAATCCATTCAGGGAGTGGCCTGTGACTGTAAAGATTTTCGACTGGAGTGATGTTGATGCCAAGATATATTGTTATAAGGGATTCACGGGCAAGGTCTATATGCAGAGGTTTTCCCTTTGGTTAATAGATCGAGGGCGCTCTGATGTGGGTGGATGTTTTCAGTTGATGGGTAATTGGCCAACCACCAAAGAAATGCATGATGCTTGGGATTATTGTGTTGAATACATGGAGTCCGGCGTGTCGGGTGTTCCTGCTTGCGAGCCTAGAAATCAAGACGTAACATTTCGACGTAGCTTGTTCCACTATATGCGTATGTTTGACCCAACCAAAGATGGAGAGAAAGTGCGCAGTCGAATGACGGCAGGTGATTGGTCTTTTAATTTTCCGTTTCTGCTGTTGACATTCTGGCTATTTGTGCCGATGGGGGTTGCGCACTATTTTGCGATGCGATTCTCGCCTGCTGTCATCTGGCCGGAAGCCGTAGATAAGGAATCACTTGGAAATTAACAGTCCTTCCGGCGCAAGTTCTGGTTGCGCGCTGCATTTCGACCAGCGGGGCGGGGATGTCGGTGGAGGATAAAGATGAACACTGAAGCGGCGTCATCGGTACGAGTTCTGGTTGGCACCATGCGCAACCTTGAAGTTGAAGTAACAACGGTTGGCGCGTTCCAGGGGGAGGAGTTGCAAAAGCGCAGTGCGCTTGCCGGAACTCTGGCAGCCGCTGCCGGATTGAGCGGGCTAGCTGCTGGGATGGTGGCTATGTCTATGGAAGAGATGCGCGAGGAGGCTTTTGCGCTGACTTTTCAGTTGGGCGATGAGGCAGTGCGTGCGATTTTATGGGCGAACCCGTTTCAGGAAGGGGATGAGGTTGAAGTGGTGGCGGAAGAGGCCGATGGTTACATGCGGGCATTCGCCGTGCTTCGTCCACGTGACCGGATCATCGCTCTTTTTCCTCACGTTGTGTCCGGTCGATCGGCGCATGTTAAGACAACAATCAGGGGCTTGTTGTGGATGTCATTGGTTGTAGCGATTGTCACCGTTGTAATGTTGACGTTCTTTTGGGCTATAGGTGGCGGAGGTGAGGTCGCCATGTTGATGGTTACTATTGGTTTTGTGATACTAGGAGGTACAGCTATTTTTTCACTAATCGGTTGGAGTGTTTCCAGGAAGTATCTTCCGTTTGTGAAGATGGCGGAGATTGTTTTCGCTTCGGTTGGTTGGAAGAACCCTGAGGAAATAAATTTGCGCAAGAAGACTATGAGTTCTATCAGACCGGATGATCCGCCAGCGCTCGGTCCTTTTTATTTTCGCTACTAATAGGTGTAGGGATTGGCATCGCCAATTGGATATTTTTCTGTCGGTTGCAGTCTTTCTATGGCTGATCGAAGAGCGTCAATTTCACTGCTGTATTGGTAGTTATGCAAGCGGCGGATGGGGATTCACATGCATATCGAGTGAGTTGATATGCTGACAGGATGAGGTGGATCGGTGGCGATCTATTTTCCATTGCTGCGTACATCATTGTGTCGGAGGTCGAACTAGTCTTTTGTATGTTGAGGTAGGTTAGGGCAATGGAGGCCGTGTGTGGACTACGCTGGAATTGATGCGCGAAACTTACGCTTTCCCGTGAATCGACCGCTTTGCGATAGCGAACGAAAGAAGCAACTCAGCAGAAGTGTTAAGGCTAGTGAAGACCCTTGTAGCGTAATGTCGGTCATACGCGTCAATTCAACGTTCCTAGAACTGGTTGACCGTTGGTATCCAGGGAAGGGTTTCAATGCGTTTCTTGGGTTGATTGGAGGGATGGCCTACGCGCCGCTTGGCGTCTTGCTGTATCACATTATGTTTTTAGGGCCGCCTTTCCGTGAGGATGAGCGCTGGATTCCTTGGGCTTTTTGGTTTTTCATGCTGCCGATATCACTGTTCATAGTGAGCGGAGCTTTTTGGCTCGTGCGAAGCGAGTGCTTTCGCTGGACACACTATCCAATGCGCTTGAACAGAAAAGGCCGAAAGGTCTACGTATTTCGACAGAACGGAACTGTGCTTTCAGCGGATTGGAATAAGTTGTTCTTCTTTATCGGTGAGGCGACGACGCCACCGGTAGGTAAGACCCAGGACTTGCGCATGCATCTCCTTTCTGAAGATGGGAGGACGGTCCTGGAGACATATACCCTCGGCTATGCGTATATGTCGGATGAGAACGACCTTATGCGACTTTGGGAGTTTATTCGGCAGTACATGGAATATGAGAACGGGCCGGCGCTGGCGGCGGCGGAAGTGCCTATCTTCCTGCCGATCCACGATCGTAAGGAAGGGTTCCTGTTCGGAGTTTTTCGGGCCTTCGCAAGCTTCATGCGGTTTCCCTTCCTGCATTTGATCTTCTCGTTACCTTTTGGGTTCATAGCGCTAGCTCGCTGGCTTGCGATGACCACGTCTCGCATCCCCGTCTGGCCAGTGGAAGTAGAGGCAGTGAATGAGATAAACGCGGATGACCCCTTTCAGCGTGATTGGCGGAACAACATCAAGCTGGGGTTCGTGGAATTGATCTGGCCGTTGATCTGTACCGTGATCGGAGTTGCGTCCGGCGTCTGGATTGTCTGGAGCATTGTGGAGGCAACCAGTTGATCTCTTGCTGCCGGGGCCGCTTTAGCTAGTGATGTTGGCCTAACCCGGCAAGCATTTGATGGGCAGCCAGTTCAAAGCCCTGGCTCGCCAATCAGGCGGACACATTTGATGTCCCTGAAGACCTCCAAGTGACTTCAGAGGCAAGTGCGTCTTCACGCTCCTGGCGTAGATTGCGGTTGCCTAGTTGGCGATCGAGGCCCGCTTTTGGCAGGCTGGCTACCAGACTGCCTATGGTTGATACATGGATTATTCTTCGCTTAAGAAAGAAGCCCGCTTAAGCGGGCTCGTTAGCATGAACTCAGAGGCAGGCTAGAGCCTGTCCGTGCCAGCGTCTATGAGGAACTGATGGCGGTGCAGTGAACCTCACAAGCAAGCAATGCGCTTACATGAACTGAATGCTCACCACGTCACATAGCCGGGCAAGCAGGATCCTTCCCACGCACGCCCGCGCAAATCTTCGCGCGACATTCCAGCCCCTTGGTGGTGTTCGCACCAGGGCAGGCACGCAGCTGGGTCTGGATGGTCGATTCGGTTGAAGCAGTCTTCCGTGTTGCCACCTGCTCGAACGCGACGCGTTCGTCATCGGCACGCTTTTTGTCGTCTGCTTCGATCTTCGCGATCAGATCGTCCATGGTCTGAGGCTGTGGCGCTGCAGCAGCTTTCTTCTTCTTGCTTTCTTCTTCCTTGATGATGCCCAGCAGCGTGCCGAGCAGGTTTTCATCCTGCGTCCTGCTGCCAGCAGCAGTGCGTGCAGCTGCTGGTGCGCGCTGCGCACGCGCTTCTCTTGCAGGAGCTGCAGTCGTTGCACTTGAAGTTGTACTTGCTGTCGCAGGCAGCGCCTGCGTCGGTGTGGCTGCATTACGGCTGTTTGCGTCCGTGGTGTCCGGTGCATCAACAATCATCGCGGCGCCATTGCTGCCTGCAGCTGCGGGTGCATCGGGGTGTCCGGTGACAGAAGTTGCAGACGAATCTGGAACTGCGTCAGGGTTCAACGAGTACTCCGCATCGTCCTGTGTGGTGCTGCTTGAGAGCCACCACAGTGTTGCGGTTGTGAATGCAAGCAGCAGTGCGCAACCCGCACCAACCCACAACCAGACACGCCGGCTTTGGGGGGAGTGGTCTTTGGTGGCGCGCGACGATGCGGCAACCTGTCGACCTTCCATGTCTGCGAGAATGCGGCCCGTGTTCGGTGCCGGGCCGTTGTTCTGCGCTCCCCCTGAGAGCAGACTCGGCCGATTTATTCCGCCATTATTCAAGTGCTTCCAGCCCTTGGTTTGAGTCGGCTAGTGCCGAAACGAATACGCGCATTTGTAGAGTAAGCCTCTCGATGCGTCAACCTGCATTGTCGTCATGGAGGACCGGTGACTGTAATTGTCGTTGTAGCCATTGTGCTGTTGCTGCTTGTTGCGTTGCTTTGCTGGGGCCTGTTGTTCCCTGAGTCGCTGGGTCCGGTGTTTGCGCGTCTGCGGGCGCGTTGGGTTGCAGTGCGACAAAGGGCGGGACGTGCAGGCGATCGCGCTGGCGCAGGTGCTGCGCGTGTGCGCAGTGGGGTTCGTGAAGAGGTTGTGAGTGTACGTGGCACGCTGCGTCGTCACTGGCCCGTGTTGGCCATCGCGATAGGCTTGCTGTGCATTCCTCCGGTGATAATTCTGATGTCACGACAGACAGTGGTGCTGTCTGATTTCCGCGGTGATGATCTTGCCGAGTCCGGTTCCATGGTTGCGCAGTTGTTGCGCGGTGAGCGCCTGACGCCGCCGCCTGCGCCGCCGCCGGAAGTGTTCACGACCACGGAGATTCGCCGCCTGCGACCAGAGATAGTCACTGCTGATCGCAAATGGAACCAGATTGATCCGGATCTGCAGCAACGCGTTCTGGCTATCTACGAAGTCATGCGCCGTCAGTATGGTTACGAGATGGTGTTGATCGAAGGCTATCGCAGCCCCGAGCGACAGGCCGAGTTGATGGCCGGTGGCAAGGCGACTCGTGCCGGTGCCTGGCAAAGCTGTCACCAGTACGGTTTGGGTGTGGACAGTGCGCCAATTCGTGACGGGCGTCTGCAATGGGACATGGAAGATCCGTGGACCCGGCGTGGTTATTTTCTGTATGGCGAGCTTGCTGAACAGGCAGGTCTGGATTGGGGCGGAAACTGGCGCAGCATCAAGGACTACGTGCACGTAGAGGCCACGGCGCGATGCAAGGTGGCACGCAACGCGAAGCGTGATGAACTGCGACGCCAAGGCTTATAAGCGCGAACAAGTGCTGGTATCGTACGCCGGTGATGACTCGGGTCGCCGTTGGACAGGGGCGATGGAAAGACCGGGTCACGGCGAATCAAGGAGTGTGATGCATGGCACGACCGTTTATCGTTGTCGGCGACAAGTTAAGTCATGGCGGTAGCGTGGTGTCTGGCACTGGCCAGACAGACGTGAACGGCAAACCAGTTTCCCGCATCGGGGACCGCGCCATCTGCGCGGTGCACGGGGCAACTTCAATCATCAGTGGTGACGCTACCGTCGTAATCGACGGGCAGCCTGTAGCACGTGACGGAGATCGCACTGCATGTGGGGCCACATTGATGGCCACACAGAGCAGCACTGGGTTGGGCTAAGCGCAACACGCGGTACAGGAGCAGCGCATGGAGCACAGCGACTGATGGCAGGATGGTTGAAGAACGCGGGGAGCGTAATGATGGTTTTCGTTGCCACCTGGGCGACGGCCATCATGTACTGGCGTAGCAGTGGCACCACCCCCAATGGCATGCAGATGCTGGCCTACCTCGGCGTATTGCCGGTGGGCTTGAGCGGTGCGGGCTACATGCTGCGCGGCATGCTTTCACGTGGCGTTGACAAGGCGGTTGCAGCAAGCGCGAATGCCGAAGAGGCCGCACCTGCTGCAGTCGAGTCCAACAGCACGCATGTTTCCTCGGTGGCAATCACCGCAGGAAGCGTTCACCTGCCTGCGGGCAACGATGCGAGCGCGGTGTTGGCTGTCGCCTCGGCGTTGCCACGGCCGCAGTTGGACACGCGTTTCCGCGACGCCAACAATCTTCCGATTCGTGTGAGTGCCGTCGCTGGTCTTGACGAGTGGACGGTGTTGTCCGAACGCGAAGGAACGATTGATACCGCTGCCCATGAGCGGCGCGCGATGGCGTTGTTGCAGCCCGTTCTCGAACAGTTGCTGGATGCGGCTTATGGCGCTATGCCGGCAATTGTTGGTAGTGAAGAAGTTGTGATCGCTGGTCTGCGCCGGCGCGAAGAAGATCGGGTCGAGAATGTTCTTACCGTAGAGCTCGTCGTTTCGCCATCCTGGTCGGACGGTTTGCGTCACTGGGCGCAGACATGGCTGCAAGAGCAGGCGCTGCAGGCCGGGTTGGATGCGCGACGGTTTGATGTGCGCATCAGTGTGTTCGAGCGTTCCGGCGATGTATGGCCACATCTGCAGCGGGTGGTGGATGCCTTGAGTTCGGGCACACCGCGCTGGCACTTGCTCGCTTCCTGCTATTCCGCGATAGACGCTGCAGTCATCAATACCTGGCTGGCGCGCGGCCTGCTTGCAACCGCGCAACACGCCGACGGTCACGTGCCGGGCGAGGGTGCCGCTGGTGTATTGCTGGCCAGCAGCCAGCTCACAGGCGAAGGCGCAGCGCGTTTCTGGCGGCCGCAGTTTGAGCGTCTGGAGCCGGTTCACGGCGCGCGTCCTGCAGAGCTCCGCCGACAGCTCGCCAGCGCGGCAACGCAGTGGTTGCAGCCTCTGCTTGCCGATACGGCGCGGGTGCAGTTCGTGCTGCACGATTCCGATCAACGCCCTGAATCGCTGGTTGATACAGCGGCAGTCACGGCTGCGATCAACCCTGATCTTGATTTCAGTTCACAGAGCCTTGCCCTGACATTGTGCTCTGGTGAGCTCGGCCCGGTGTTGCCGGTCGCCTTGTTGGCCTTGGCCCAAGCGCAGTTGCAGCGCCAGTCCGAGGCAGTTGTGTTGCTGGGCGTTGCCGACGCGCAGCAACGTTTGTTTGGTCTCGTAGAGCCGCTTCCTTCCCCGACGCTGGCGGTTGCAATGCCGGCAGTCTCCTGAACCCTGGATTCCTTGCATGAGTTTGAGCAATTTCAGCTACTACCTGCGCGACTATCGCTTGTGGATGGTGATTGGTCTTATCGGCGCCGCTGGTCTGGCCAAATACGGTGAGGCCGAGGCCAGGCAGATCGGGATATGGGCGGCGATCGTGCTTGCAGCGCTGTTGGTCATTGCGCTGATCGTCTGGATCATCAAGCGGATCATGGCGCGGCGCGCGGCGCGGCGTGTGGAGGCGATGGTGCAGGGCGAGGCCGACAAGGCCGTGGCCAACGCGCAACCGTCGCAGCGTGCCGATACCGAAGCCTTGCGCAAGCGCATGCTGGATGCGGTGAAGCAGATCAAGTCCTCGCGGATGGGCATGCTCAAGGGCAAAGCTGCGCTGTATGAGTTGCCTTGGTACGTGATCATCGGCAACCCGGCAGCGGGCAAGAGCACGGCGATCCTCAACTCCGGGCTGCAGTTCCCGTTCGAGGACAACCGCAGCAACGTCATCCAGGGCATAGGCGGTACCCGCAATTGTGATTGGTACTTCACCACCAATGGCATCGTGCTGGATACGGCCGGTCGCTATTCGGTAAGCACCGAAGACCGGATGGAGTGGCTGACCTTCCTCGGTCTGTTGAAGAAGAGTCGCCCGCGTGCGCCTATCAATGGCGTGGTGATTGCCGTCAGTATCGCCGAACTGTCTGGCAGCAAGCCGGAATTCGCCATGGAACTGGCCAAGAACCTGCGCCAGCGCGTGCAGGAAGTCACCGAGCAGCTGGAAGTATTCGCGCCGGTGTATGTGTTGTTCACCAAGGCCGACCTGATCGCTGGTTTCAGCGAATTCTTCGGCAACCTCGATCCGGGTGAGCGCGAGAATGTTTGGGGTGCAACGCTGCCTGCCGATGTGAAACAGCAGAGTGATGCGCTTACTGCGTTCGATACGCATTTTGACGAGCTGGCGGAAGGCATCAAGGAGATGAGCTTGACCCATATGGCGATGCAGCGTGGGCGCGAAGTTTCGCCCGGCTTGCTGTCACTGCCATTGGAGTTTGTCGGCATCAAGCCAGCGCTGCGTACCTTCATTGCGACGCTGTTCGAAGACAACCCCTACCAGTTCAAGCCGGTGTTTCGCGGGTTCTACTTCAGCAGCGCGCTGCAGGAAGGGCGCTCGGTCCACCATGCCTCCGAGCGTGTGGGCAGGCAGTTTGGCCTGCAGCGCGGCTCGAATGTGGACGAGGCACCGAGCGGACAGACCGCTTTCTTCCTGAAGGACTTGTTCCGCAAGGTGATCTTTGCCGACCGCGAGCTCGTGCGGCAGTACGCCAGCCCGCACCAGAACCGCCTGCGCTACGGCGTATTCCTGGGCGCGGTCGGTGTGCTCGCGCTTGGGCTTGGCCTGTGGACCTGGTCCTACACCACCAATGCGCAGCTGGTGGCCAATGCCACCAAGGATCTGGACCAGGCCGTGCGTGTGCAGAAGGACCGCATGGATCTCAAGTCCCGTGTCGATGCGCTGCTGCTGTTGCAGGACCGCATGGAACAGCTGGACCGCTACAAGAAGGAAGGCGGCATCACCACCAGCCTCGGCCTGTACCAGGGCGACGCGATCCGCGAGAAGCTGCTGCGTGAGTACAACCACGGTATGCAGCAGGTAATGCTGGCGCCCACGGTCTCCAACCTCGAAAACTATCTTGGGCAGGTGGTTGCTGAACGCGACAAGCTTGGCCAGGCCAGCACTGGTGCGGCGGAGAGCGAGACGCTGTACCAGAACGCATCGCCGACCAGCACCAACGACGCCTACAACGCGCTCAAGACCTATTTGATGCTGGGCAATCCCAAGTACGTGGAAGGCGCACATCTGTCGCAGCAGCTGACGCTGTTCTGGCGTAACTGGCTGGAAGCCAACCGTGGCCAGATGAGCCGCGAGGAGATGGTGCGGGCCGCCGAAAAGTTGATGACCTTCTATGTGGCGCAGGCCGGCAAGCCGGGCTGGCCGCAGGTGCAGAACAAGGTGACGCTGGTCACCGATTCGCGCCAAGCCTTGTCGCAGGTGATGAAGGGCCAGCCGGCGATGGAGCGCGTGTTCGCGCAAATCAAGGCGCGTGCTGGCGCGCGCTTTGGCACGGTGACGGTGGATGGCCTGGTGGGCGAGGAGCGCAATGCGCGTCTGATCAATGGCAGCTATGCCATCTCCGGTGCCTTCAGCCGCAAGGCCTGGGAAGACTATGTGCAGGATGCGATCAAGGAAGCGGCCAATACCCAGCTGAGCACCACCGACTGGGTGCTGGGCACGACCGAACAAAGTGACCTGTCGCTGGCCGGTAGCCCGGAACACGTGTCGCGTGAACTGGTCACGATGTACAAGCAGGAGTACGCACGCGAATGGGGCAAGTTCGTTGCCGGCCTGAGTGTTGCCGAGTTCAATACCTTCGATGAGGCTACAGCGCGTATCAATCGTCTTGGTGATAGCAGCAACTCGCCACTGCGGACCTTGCTTGAGAAGATCAACGAGGAAACCATCTGGGACAACCCGCCTGCACAGGCGCGCTCGAGCAAGTCCGGCAAGGGGTTCGTGGCGTGGTTCCAGCGCACCATCCTGCGCAAGGACCCGGCGGCCGCTGCCGCTGCCGCGCCGGTAGGACCGATTGGCAAGGCGTTTGAGGGCATCGCACGGCTGACCATGCCGCGCGGTGATCAGCCGGCGGTGATTGCCGCTTACTTCGAAACGCTGGGCAAGCTGCGGGCACGCTTGAACGCAATCAAGTCGCAAGGTGACGTCGGCGTTGGCGCACGCAAGCTGATGCAGGACACCTTCAGCAATGAAGGCTCCGAGCTGAGCGTGGCCTTGGCGCTGGTCGACGAGCAGGTGTTGAACGGGCTGGACGAGAAGCAGCGCGAGGCACTGCGTCCATTGTTGCTGCGTCCGTTGACGCAGACGTTCGCAGCCTTGGTGCCGCCGACCGAAGATGAGGTCAACAAGACCTGGAAGGCCCAGGTCTACGATCCGTTCAAGGCACGCATTGGCCAGCAGTATCCGTTCAACCTGAACTCGGATGTGGATGCTGCGGCCAGCGACATCGCTGCCATCTTCGGTGCCAGCGGCAGCATCGCGACCTTCAACAAGGATGCGATGGGGGCATTGGTCATCCAGCGCGGCCCCTTGCTTGAAGCGCGTCGTTGGGCTGGCATCGGCATCAATCTGTCCGCTGAGCTGGTCGCCAACTATGGCAACTGGGTGAGTGGTGCAGGCGCGGGTGCGGCGCAGGACACGACAATTTTCGAGTTGCTGCCGTCGCCTGCCACAGGTGCGGTGGAGTACACCATCGAGATCGATGGCCAACAGCTGCGCTACCGCAACACGCCGCCGCAGTGGACCACCATGCAATACCCGAACGCAGGCCAGATTCCCGGCGTGAAGATTTTGGCGGTTACGGGTGATGGCCGCACGGTGGAGGTGTTCAATGCACCGGGCTCGAACGGCTTCAAACGCTTGATGTCCGAAGGCCAGTACGAGCGCCTTGATGATTCCAGTCGTATCACCTGGGAAGGCAGCGGCGTTGCCGTGACCGTGGAGATGCGCGTGGTGCGGCGTGCTGGCACGGGTTCTGATGGCAGCGATTGGCAGCGCGGCCTGCAGTTGCCGGAGCGGGTGGCCGGTGGCGCGCCTGTTGCCGCTGCGGCACCGGTTGCGCCTGCCGGGCAGGTACCTGCGAGTGCGCCAGCGGCGCCGCAGCAGGCTGCGGGAGGTGGACGATGAGTCGCGTTGTCAGTGCCGGGGTTTCCTACTTCGGAAAGGTGCCCTCTCGCGGTGACTTCGTGCGCGCCGCCGATAACCACCAGTTGCTTGGCTGGCTTGATCGCTGGGCTGGCGAATCATTGGAATTGCTGAGCCAAAGCCCGGACTGGAAGCAGCGGTACGACGAGGCGCCGGAGATCAATTACGCCTTCCTCGGCTCGCGCAGCAAGATGCTTGTGTGCGGCCATTTCCTTGCCAGCCGTGATGCCTCTGAACGTCGCTTCCCGCTGCTGTCAGCATTGCGGCTGGAGGCACCCGAGCCGCTGCCGTTCATCGGCCGCAGCCCCTTGGCGCTGTCCAACGCATGGTCGGGACTTGCCCGTTTGGCGCGGCAGGCCAACGAGGATGCCGATGCCACGCAGGCGCTGAGTCAGCTGGCTGATGCTCGCTTCAGCATCAGCACCGATCCGGCCGACTACAACGCCAGCTTCCAGGACTTCCTCGAAGGCACCACCATCGCCAGCTTCGAGCAGCGCCTGCGTGAGGCAGGGCATGGTGAGGTTTCGTTGCGGCAGATGCTGCCGGCATTGGGTCTGCTGTTGCAGCCGGTGTTGAGCGGTGGCGAGGTGAACATCGACAAGGCCTTGGTGCTGCCGTTGGTGCGCGACCCTGCCTACCGGCCGTTGGTGGCCGCGTTCTGGCTGGATCTGGTGTCCAGCTTCGTGAGCCGGGGTGACTTCGAACTGGCGGTGCTGATCCGCAATGATACCAAGCCGAACATGGTGATCGGCTTCAATGGCGCGGATCGCATGGTGCTGCGCGCGGCCTTGGATCCGTCCGAAGCTGGCGACTACCTGATTCACCTGCAGCATTCGGAGTGGGTGGATGACTACCTGCACGGCGACTACAACTTGAACCGCTTCGGCAGCTTCCTCGAACGCGATGACCTTGCATTGGTCACTGCGCGTCGGCTGTTTGGCGAGACCTTCCTGGGAACCTGATGATGCATTTGTTCAAAGTTAGCTATATCGCCGCGTTGATGTTTGTGGCCGCGCCGGTGTTCGCGCAGGCCGCGCCGTCGGCAACCGTGACGGCGCCGTCGGCTGCAGAGCGGCCAGTGATAATCGAAGGTGTGGTACCTGATCAGGCCACCAAGGCCAAATTGCTCAACAATCTGCGAGCGGTCTATGGCGCAGAACGCGTTGTGGATCGTATCCAGGTTGAAAGCATCGCCACGCCACCCAATTGGGGTGACTATGTTGCCGGGATGATCAATCCCGGGCTCAAGCGCGTGTCGCCGGGCAAGCTCGAGGTCAATGGCCAATCGGTGCGTGTCACTGGCGAGGTAGCCAATGAAGCCGTCCGGCAGCAGGTAGCCAGTGATCTCAGCCTGGCCAGCAACACCAGCTATACGGTCAGCAATGCCTTGAAGGTGGGTTCACAGCAGGGCGTGCTGGATCAGACCCTGGCCAACCGCATCATCGAGTTCCAGAGTGGCAGCGCCAGGTTGACGCCATTCGGCATGAGCATCCTCGACGAGATGGTCGCCAAGATGGCGCAGATGCCGGATAGCCGTTTCCTGATCATTGGCCATACCGACAATGTGGGGCAGCGCGCATCCAATCTGTCCTTGAGCCATGCGCGTGCAGCTGCAGTGAAGGGCTACATGATGTCCAAGGGAATTCCCAGCACGCATATGGACGTGCTCGGCAAGGGGCCGGATGAGCCGGTAGCCGACAACGTCACCGATGACGGCCGCGCACGCAACCGTCGTATCGAGTTCAAGATCCAGTAATTGCGCTTTGTCAGTTCTGGAAAGAGAACGACGGGCTTAAAGCCCGTCGTTTTCGTTTTTGACATCGAGCATTTCTTCCATCTGCTCGAGTGTTGTGTGGTCCTTGATGACGCGCTTCAGCCAGACATGCAGCGGCATCTCGCCCCAACTTGCGGCCTTCTCAGCCAGATAGGCGACAGGGCTGTGCGGCTCGGTGCGGCGGAAGAACTCGGCCACCTGACGCAACTGTGCCAAGGCTTCCTTGCGGCTGGTCGGGGCACCTGCCGGGCCGCGTGGCGCGGCGCTGCTCACTGCTGGCTCGGCAGCGACGGTGGACGCGCTGAACGTGTCGCCAGCGTCATCAGCGGGATCATCCACTTCGCCATCGAGCAACATGCCGGCTTCGCGGGCAAAGCGCCGGACAGTGCGCTGCAGGTGGTCCAGCTGCTCGCGTACCGCGCTGAAGCTGGGGCCATCCATACCCAGGCGGTTGTCCACGGCGGTCTGCAGTTCATCCAGCGCCTGGCTGCAGTCGGGCAGGGCGGAAACCAACTGTCGATAGACATCGTGCGACGTGCTGCGCCGCGCCGCTTCGAGGACGTCGAGGCTTGGGCGGCCATCGGAATGGTCGCCGTTGCTGGCGTGCGCGTGCTCGAAATCGGCCAGGCTGAAGCGCCCTTGCGGCGCGATGGCGATGGGGATTGCACGCAGCCACTGTGAGGTATTGGTCAGCAGCCAGCTCAGGTTGCCGATGCGTTCTTCGTGGTCGCCGTCGTGCGCTACGGGATGCACCTCATCCCAATAGCGGTCACACAGCCCTGCGGTAACCCGGAAGCCCGCAGCAAGGCCGTTGAAGCCATCCTGTTGGGTTGCTGCTTCGCACAGCCAGCCGGCCAGCCGCAGGTCCTTGGTACGGGTCTGCAGCAGCTGCTTGCAGTCGCGCAGCACGCTGCCCCAATCGGCGTATTTGATGTCGGTCTGCCACGCCCCCTGGTCCAGGGTAGGGTCGTCGGCGCGACGGTTTTCGATGATCCGATCAAACTCGACAGAGAACGACAGGTCTTCACCGGTCGCAGCGTGTCCGTCAATCGGGGCCAGCAGGGCATCCTGATCCAGCATGGCAAATCTCATTGTGGGTTACCGGTCGATTCTAGCGTGGTGATGGGCAAGAGAATGTAGAGGCCGGTTGCAGGTCTGGAACCGACCGCGCCTGGATGCACTCGTTCAGGAACTTCACGGATCAAGTCCTGCGCGATGGCTACAGGAATCATCTGGACATCCCTGCCAATTGCTGCGTACGCACGCACTTTTCGCGCAGCGCTTGCTGGCAGCGCTGGTTTTCAATCGCGAACGGGCAGGTCGATATGGCTGCTGCCATACCAGCGTATCTCCAGCGGCGCGCCGGCATCGGCCAGTACTTCGTCACTGGGGTCCTTGCCGCTGCCGAGGTTGAGCTGCCGGTCCGGCTGTTTGATTACTCCCAAGGTGACCACCACGCGACTCCCCGCAGCGAGCCTGCGGCCAATCAGGCGTGTATCGGCAATGTGTACGCGGTGACGTTGTGAAGGGGGGAGAAGCTGGCGCTTGCTCGGATCCTGGGCATGACTGAGCCGCTGCAGCCAATACGCAAGATCGAGATAGTTGCCATCGGCGGTGAGCTCGTAGATGGCAAGTGCCACGTCGGCATCGCGCTTGTTGAGGCTGAAATCGAGCATGCCGCTGAATGCGCCTGCCAGTTCGGTTTCCCGCGTCAGCGGCTCACTGCGGAAGACCAGCCCGGCATGCGGGTCAAGCGTCCGGTTGATGACGTCGCGTGGCGCTTGCCAACCCGCATCGCTGCGGTCGCGGAAATCGACGCGCTGCAGGCTGCTACGCGCCGGGGCAGCTTCCGCGGCCAGCTGTTGAGTGCCGTCGGTTCCCAGTACCAGGTAGAGGCGTTGTTGCCGCGTTGGCATGGCATCGAGCGTTGCCGCATGCCGCCAACGATTGCTACCCATGACTTGCCAGTTAACCCGTTCGTTGAGCAACGCCGGTTTGCTGGCTCCTTTCAATACATGGTCGAACCATGCAAGCCGCAACGCCTGCAGGTCGGTGCGCGCCACCGGATCCGGGCTGTAACCCTGCACCTGTTCCGGCACACCGGTCTGCATGGTGAAGTGCTCGTAGGGGCCTATCAGCAGCGTGTGATCGGCATCCGGGCGCTGTTTCAGGTGTTCGCGGAAGTAGTGCAGGGCGCCAATCTGCGCGCCATCGAAATAGCCGGTTGTCGCCAACACCGGGATGCCGATCTCAGCGAACTCGCGGCCCTGGGGAATCAGTGCCTGCCAATAAGCGTCGTAGCTGGGATGCTGCAGCCAGCGCTCAAACAAAGGGTTTGGCACGCCGTCCAGCTTTGGCAATTCGCGATAAGCCTGGCCGCTGCCATACCAGCGTTGATTGAGTGTGCTCCAGCGTCCATTGTCAGCATAGGTCGCGTCGTCAAGCGAGGTGTTGTTCGTTGTGTAGAACGGCCATGGGTAGATGAAATTGAGGAAGATTCCACCTTCCATCGGCACGTCGATGCCCGGCGCAGTGGTTGCGGAGGTGGCGATGGCCTTGAGCGCTGGTGCGCCACGCTTGAGCGCTGCCCATTGGGTAAAACCGCTGTAGCTGCCGCCATACATGCCGACTTTGCCGTTGCTCCATGGCTGGGCGGCGGCCCAGGCAATCACCGCTGCGGCATCGCTGCCATCGTGCTCATACGGGCGGATCGGGTCAGGGCTGCGGCCCTTGCCGCGACTGTAGGCAACCACGCTGCCATAACCGTGTGCAGCCATCGTCTTGGCATCGGACCAGGCCCAGTCGTCATTTGCATAGATGGTGAAAGTCAGCAACACCGGCAGCCTGTTGGCCTTGGTCGGATGCACTGAGATGGCAGAGATGCGCGCGCCGTCGGGCGTGCTGATGCTGACGCTGCGATCAATGCGGTAGCGCCGTGCGTCGTCTTCGCTGATCGCCTGCGGAGCCAGCGGCAAAAAATCCGCGTAGGCACGGTGCACCTGCCATGCACGCAGCAGGGCGATGGCTTGTTCATCGTTCAACGCTGCGACACTGTCGGTGGAATTGATCAGTCTGTCCCTTTGTTCGCGCAACCGCTGCAGGTTGGTGCCGAAGGCGAACTCAGCCTTCAAGGCCGTTGGGTCGTCGAGGCGCTGGAACTGCTCTGCAAAACTGCGCTTCCATGCGTCGGCGAAACTCGTTCCCTGCGTTTCCTGGAGCTTTTTGGCGCTCGCGTAGATCTCGTACTGAAGGTATAGCGGTGGTTGCTGGGTCGGATCCTCGCGCAATGCGCGCAGCATGCGGATGCTTTCGAGTGCCTGCGGATACTGGCCAGCGACAATCTGCAGGCGGAAGCGGGTGTCCAGCAGCTGTTGTTCGTCGCCTTGCGGCAGGCGGCTCAAGGTCAGCCTTGCAAGCCCGGGCATGGCTGCATCGACATCGGCAGGCTGCAGCCGAGCTGGTGCGGGGACCGGCAGGTCCTGCGCCGATGTTGTTCCTGCGCCGAGCAACAGCAGTAGGACTAGCAAGCTACGCATGGCAGAACCATCGGTTTTATCTTCGGTCTTCAATAGCACATCGCATGGATGCGCGTAACGGGAGGCCTGCGCTGGTTGCAGCCTTGAAGCAGACGATGGTAGCCGGGAGTGCAGGCGTTGCGGTGACCCGGGCTCCGGCCGGCGCAAGCAGTTTGACCGCAGTGCCAAAAGCACAACGGGCAGGCGATCGGCCTGCCCGTTGCGTTCACAGCCAAGGATGCTGGATCAGCCGAGGATGCCCGGCAGATCCAAGCCCTTCTCCTTGGCGCAGTCGATGGCGATGTCGTAGCCGGCGTCGGCATGGCGCATCACGCCAGTACCGGGGTCGTTCCACAACACGCGGGCGATGCGCTGGTCGGCGGCTTCGCTGCCGTCGCAGACGATGACCACGCCGGAGTGTTGCGAGTAGCCCATGCCAACGCCGCCGCCGTGGTGCAGGCTCACCCAGGTGGCGCCACCGGCGACATTGAGCATGGCGTTGAGCAACGGCCAATCGGAGACGGCATCGGAGCCGTCCTTCATCGATTCGGTTTCGCGGTTGGGCGAGGCGACGCTGCCGCTGTCCAGGTGATCGCGGCCGATCACCACCGGCGCGCTGAGTTCGCCATTGCGCACCATTTCGTTGAAGGCCAGGCCGAGTTTGTGGCGCAGGTCCAGGCCGACCCAGCAGATGCGCGCCGGCAGACCCTGGAAGCTGATGCGCTCGCGCGCCATGTCCAGCCAGCGGTGCAGGTTGGGATCATCAGCAATGATCTCCTTGACCTTGGCGTCGGTCTTGTAGATATCCTCCGGGTCGCCGCTCAGTGCTACCCAGCGGAACGGGCCGATGCCGCGGCAGAACAGCGGACGTACATAAGCCGGTACGAAGCCGGGGAAGTCGAAGGCGTTCTTCAGGCCTTCGTCGAAGGCCATCTGACGGATGTTGTTGCCGTAGTCGACGGTCGGAATGCCGGCGGCATGGAAGGCAAGCATCGCTTCGACGTGCACGCGCATCGCGGCCTTGGCAGCATCACGCACCTTCTCCGGATTGGCCTGCTGTTCGGCCAGCCACTGTTCGACGTTCCAGCCGATAGGCAGGTAGCCGTGCACCGGGTCGTGGGCGCTGGTCTGGTCGGTGACACAGTCCGGACGCACGCCGCGGCGGACGAGTTCTGGCAGGATCTCGGCGGCATTGCCGAGCAGGGCGATCGACTTGGCTTCACCGCTGGCCGTGTACTTGGCGATGCGTGCCAATGCATCGTCGATGTCGGTGGCCTGTTCGTCGACGTAACGGGTGCGCAGGCGGAAGTCGATGCTGCTCTGGCGGCACTCGATGGTCAGGCTGCTTGCACCGGCCAGCGAAGCAGCCAGCGGCTGTGCGCCACCCATGCCGCCGAGACCAGCAGTGAGGATCCACTTGCCCTTCAGGCTGCCACCGTAGTGCTGGCGGCCCATCTCGACGAAGGTCTCGTAGGTGCCCTGGACGATGCCCTGGCTGCCGATGTAGATCCAGCTGCCGGCGGTCATCTGCCCGTACATCATCAAGCCCTTCTTATCGAGCTCGTTGAAGTGCTCCCAGTTGGCCCAATGCGGCACCAGGTTGGAGTTGGCGATCAGCACGCGCGGTGCATCCGGGTGGGTGGGGAATACGCCGACTGGCTTGCCGGACTGCACCAGCAGGGTCTGGTTGTCGTCCAGGCGCTTCAAGGTTTCCAGAATCTTGTCGTAGCTTTCCCAGTCGCGCGCGGCGCGGCCGATACCACCGTAGACGACCAGCGAGGTCGGGTCTTCGGCGACCTCGGCATCGAGGTTGTTCTGCAGCATGCGGAACGGCGCTTCGGTCTGCCAGGACTTGCAGTTGAGCGTGTTGCCGCGTGGCGCGCGCGGGTTGCGGGAGGGGTCGTGACGGGTCATGCATTTCTCCTGGTAGCAAATTCCAGACAAGCGCCGAGCACCTGCTGCAAGGTGTTGCGGACGGGGGTAGCGTGTTCGGGGTCGTACGGCGTGGGCCAGCTGTGCTCGTCCACGTCCTCTGGTGCGGGTTCGTGCATGTAGCCGCGGCAGCCCAGTTCCATCTGCAAGGTGTGCACGCCGTTGGCGATGTTGCTGTAGTGGCGGGTGATCCAGCCGCCCTTGAAGCGGCCGTTGCGCACGTGCGACATGCCACTCATGGCGCAGAGGTTCTCGACCACATCGGTCAGCGTGTTGTCGCAGGAGGTATCGGGTGCGCCACTGGGGCCGGCGCTGCCGATGTTGAACTGCGGCAGTTCGCCATCGAACAGATGTGGAATCAAGGAGCGGATCGAGTGCGCGTCATAGACGACCACGGTTTCATGCTGGGCGCGCAGGCGTGCGATCTCGCTGGCCAGTGCAGCGTGGTAGGGATCGAACCAGGTTTCGCGCCGGTACTGGATCTCTGCTTCGTCGGGCTCGTGGCCGGCGCGGTATAGCGGCTGGTTGTCGAAGGTGGTGAGCGGACACAGACCGGTGGTGTTTTGACCGGGATACAGGGAAACACCGGACGGGTCGCGATTTACGTCGATCAGCGAGCGCGAGATCGCTGTGCGAACGGTGGTTGCGCCCAGCGCCTTGGCAAAGGCGTAGAGCTCGTGCACCCACCAGTCGGCGTCGCGGCGCGCCAGCCACGGTGATACGAAGTGGCCAACGCGTGATGCCGGAAGCTCGGTGCCGGTATGCGGGAAGCTGACGATCAGCGGAGCGTGACCGTGGTGGATCTGCAGCCAGTCAGGGGAGTTCGTCATGGGGATTCCTGGGGCAGGGTGGGCTTTGTTCTTCCCTTGCTAGCGGGGGAAGATGCCTGAAGGGCAGAAGGGGGCGTTTTACGCGGTGAAGGTCAAGAGCTCCCTTCATCCGGCGCTTCGCGCCACCTTCTCCCGCAAGCGGGAGAAGGGATTGCAGCGTGGCTTGCTGCGAACTGTGCTTGGTCTGGAAGATTGCAGCGTTGCTCGCTGTCGCCTCTCCCGCAAGCGGGAGAGGATGCCCGGAGGGCAGGTGAGGGCGCTTCTCGCGGTGAAGCCTAAAAGCTCCCTTCATCCGGCGCGTCGCGCCACCTTCTCCCGCAAGCGGGAGGAGGGATGGCAACGCGGCTGTCGGCCAGCTCTGCATACGCTTCGATCAGGCCTTGTCAGTCACATCAACACCCGGCAACTGCACAACCAGGCCAGCCGTCAACGCCCCGGCGCGCACCAACGCAGTCGCAGCAACCATGTCCGGATGGAAGTAACGATCGTCCACCAAGGTCGGCACCTGCGCGCGCAAGGTCGAACGCACCTGCTCCAACGCCGGACTCGAACGCAGCGGTGCGTGGAAGTCACAGCCCTGGCCTGCGGCAAGCAGTTCGATACCAATGACATTGGCAGCGTTCTCAGCCATCGCGATCAAACGACGCGCACCATGTGCAGCCATCGACACATGGTCTTCCTGGTTGGCCGAGGTCGGGATCGAGTCGACGCTGGCCGGATAGGCGCGCTGCTTGTTCTCGGAAACCAATGCTGCCGCAGTGACCTGCGGAATCATGAAGCCGGAGTTCAGCCCCGGCTTCGGGGTAAGGAAGGCGGGCAGGCCGGACAACGCCGGATCTACCAGCATCGCGGTACGACGCTCGCTGATCGAGCCGATCTCGCAGATCGCCATCGCCAGCATGTCCGCTGCGAATGCCACTGGCTCGGCGTGGAAGTTGCCACCGCTCAGCGCTTCGCCGGTATCGGTGAATACCAACGGGTTGTCGGAGACGCCATTGGCTTCAATTTCCAGCGTGGTGGCCGCTTGACACATCACATCCAGTGCGGCGCCCATTACCTGCGGCTGACAGCGCAGACAGTAAGGGTCCTGCACACGCACGTCGTTGTCGCGGTGCGACTCGCGGATTGCCGAGCCCTGCATCAACTCGCGCAGCACCGCGGCGGTGGCGATCTGCCCGCGTTGGCCACGAATGCTGTGGATGCGCGGGTCAAACGGCGTATCCGAGCCCTTGGCGGCTTCCACTGACAAGGCGCCGGTAACCAGGGCGGCCTGGAAAACTACTTCGATTTCGAACAGGCCGGCCAGCGCATAAGCGGTGGAATACTGGGTGCCATTGAGCAGCGCCAGGCCTTCTTTCGCGCCAAGCACCAACGGCTGCAGACCGGCCTGCTTGAAGGCTGCTTCAGCCGACATCCGCACACCGCCGACAAAGGCTTCACCAACACCAATCATCACGCTGGCCAGATGCGACAGCGGTGCCAGATCGCCGGACGCGCCAACCGAGCCCTGGCAGGGCACGACCGGCACCACATCGTTCTGCAGCATCGCTTCCAGCAGTGCCAGTGTCTGCGGGCGGATACCCGACGCGCCCTGGGCCAGGCTGGTCAGCTTCAACGCCATCATCAGGCGCACCACGTTGGCCGGCATAGGCTCGCCTACACCAGCGGCATGCGACAGCACGATATTGCGCTGCAGGGTCTCCAGATCCTCACGTTCGATGCGAACGCTGGCCAGCTTGCCGAAGCCGGTATTGATGCCATAGACCGGCTCGCCCTTGGCGACGATGGCGTCCACCACCTGCGCGCTGCGCAGCACTGCGGCTTGCGACGATTCGTCCAGGCGCATATTGGCGCCGCGATAGATCTGCCGCCATTGCGCCAACGGAACGTGGCCGGGGAGGAGGGTCAAGGTAGTGCTCATGCGTGCTCCAGCAGTGCGAGATTCAAGATGCGAGATTCAACGTGGGTGGTTCAAATGGTTTGCCCGCGCCAGACGCGGGCATGCAGCGGGTTGAAGCCGATGCGGTAGACCAGATCGGCGGGTGCGTCGATGTTCCATATGGCCAGATCGCAGTCCATGCCCGCAGTCAGCTTGCCGACACGGTTGGCGCGGCCCAGTGCGCGGGCGGCCTCGCGGGTGAAGCCGGCGATGCACTCTTCCACGGTCATGCGGAACAAGGTGGCGCCCATGTTCATGGTCAGCAGCGGACTGGTCAGTGGCGAGGTGCCCGGATTGCAGTCGGTTGCCAGCGCCATTGGTACGCCGGCGTCACGCAGGCCCTGGATCGGTGGCAGCACGGTCTCGCGGGTGAAGTAGTAAGCGCCGGGCAGCAGTACGGCAACGGTGCCTGCCGCCTGCATCGCGGCGATGCCGGCTTCGTCCAGGTGTTCGATATGGTCGGCGGACAGCGCACCGTTGTGTGCCGCCAGTTCCGCGCCGTGCTGGTTGGACAACTGCTCGGCGTGGATCTTGATCGCCAGCCCGTGTTGCTTGGCCGCCTCGAACACCTGCTGCGCCTGTGCCGGTGAGAACGCGATGTTCTCGCAGAAAATATCGACTGCCTCGGCCAGGCTTTCTGCTGCGATGGCCGGAATCATTACTGCGCAGACTTCGTTGATGTAGGCCTGTGCCTCGTGGCCTGGCGGGACCGCATGTGCGCCGAGGAAGGTCGGCACGATCTCCACCTTGCGCAATTCACCCAACGCGCGCGCTACGCGCAGTTGCTTGCGCTCGTCCGTTAGGGTCAGGCCATAACCAGACTTGATCTCGATGGTAGTGATGCCTTCAGCCAGCATCGCGTCCAGCCGGGGCAGGCTGGCCTCGATAAGGGCTGCGTCGTCGGCCAGGCGGGTGGCACTGACCGTGGAAACGATGCCGCCACCGGCCTTGGCGATCTGCGCATAAGTCACGCCCTGCAGGCGCTGCTCGAACTCGCCTGCGCGGTTGCCGGCATAGACCAGATGGGTATGGCAGTCGATCAGGCCGGGGCTGATCCAGCGGCCGTTGCAGTCGACGCGGTTATCGGCTTCAAATGCAGGTGCGTCTGCGGCTGGGCCGACATGCAGGATGCGGCCGTCGCGGGCGGCGATCACACCGTCGCGGATGCTGCCCAGTCCGCCCGAGGCGTCATCCAGGGTCATCAGGTTGGCGTTGTGCCATAGCGTGTCGCAGCGCATTGTCCCTCTCCATGCCTATTTGTATATACAATAACGGCGACCATCGGAGAGTGTCCAGTGACTGCGATCAAACCGGCTCCAACTGTTCGTTTCCACGCCGCCCAGGCCTTGTTGCCACAGGGCTGGGCGCAGGATGTGCGCATCGACAGCGTCGCCGGGTGTATCACCGCGGTAGTTGCCGGCGAAGTGTGGGATGGCCAGTCGCAGCGTCTGGACGTGGTGGTGCCGGGCTTGGGCAACCTGCACAGCCACGCGTTCCAGCGCGCGATGGCTGGGCTTACCGAAGTGGGGGGGCGTTCGGGCGACAGCTTCTGGAGCTGGCGCGAGCTGATGTACCGGTTCCTTGATCGACTGGATCCGGACACCTTCCAGGCCATCGCCGCGCAGGCCTATATGGAGATGCTGGAAAGCGGTTTCACCCGCGTCGGTGAGTTCCACTACCTGCACCACACCGAGAATGGCGGCCGTTATGCCGATCACGCTGAAATGTCGGTACGCGTCGCCGCAGCAGCTGACGAAACCGGGCTGGGCCTGACCCTGTTGCCGGTGTTCTACGCGCACAGCGATTTTGGCGGTGCCGCGCCGACGCCGGCACAGCGGCGCTTTCTGCACGACATTGATGGCTTTGCGGACTTGCTGGAGGGCTGCAACCGAGCATTGGCAGACACGCCTGATGCTGTGCTGGGTCTTGCCCCGCACAGCCTGCGCGCGAGTACGCCGGAGGAATTACGGGCGCTGGTCGCGCTGGCGCCCGGCCCGATTCATATCCATATTGCCGAGCAGACCCGTGAAGTAGATGCCTGCCTGGCCTGGAGTGGCCAGCGGCCGGTCGAATGGCTCTACGCCAATGCAGCGGTGGATGCGCGTTGGTGTCTGGTGCACGCCACCCACGTCAACGACAAGGAAGTGCGGTTGATGGCGGATAGCGGGGCGGTGGTCGGCCTGTGCCCGATTACCGAGGCCAATCTGGGCGATGGCCTGTTCCCGATGCGCGAGTTCGTGCAGGTCGGCGGTCGTTTCGGGGTCGGTTCCGACTCCAATGTATTGATCGATGCGGCCGAGGAGCTGCGCTTGCTCGAATATGGCCAGCGTCTGCAGTTGCGCGGACGCAATGTGCTTTCGCCGGGCGATGTGTCGAGCGGCCGCTGGCTCTACCAGCAAGCGGGCGAGGGCGGCGCGCAGGCATTGGGCATGCAGGCTGGGCTGAGCGTGGGCGCTGCCGCAGATCTGCTGGAGCTGGATGCGCAGCATCCGGCCCTGCTCAACCGCAGCGGCGACGCCTTGCTTGACAGCTGGCTGTTCGCCGCACGTAATGGCGCCCTTCGCAGCGTCTGGCGGAACGGCCGGGCGCTGGTCCGCGATGGTCGTCACGTGAACCGTGACGCGATCAGCGTGCGTTACCGTGCCGCGCTTGCGCGGATACTGGGCTAAGGTCCGGTATCAGCCAGGCGCCGTCTCTTTCAGGAAACCCCGAGTGAAGGGCAAGAAAGCTCCCACCCTCAACCACCGCATCCGCAGTGACATCGAAGGCCGCATTCTCAGTGGCGAATGGGAGCCCGGCTTCCGTATTCCGTTTGAGCACGAGTTGATGGAGCAGTACGGCTGCTCGCGGATGACGGTGAACAAAGTGCTTACCGCGCTGGCCGAGAGCGGCATGATCGAGCGCCGCCGTCGCGCCGGTTCCTTCGTTGCCCGGCAGCCTCCACATCTGGAACAGGTGGCGCTGGAGATCCCCGACATCGAGGTGGCGGTTACCGATCGCGGCCACGAATACGGCTTCCAGCTGCTGGAACGCGCGCATCGCAAGGCCAGGGAAACCTCGGCCGAAGAGCTGCTGCTGGTGGGCGAGGGCAAGCTGCTGGCGATGCGCTGCCTGCACCTGGCCGATGGCAAGCCCTTGGCCTTGGAGCGCCGCCTGATCAATCCCGAAGCGGTGCCGGAAACCCTGAAAGTGGATTTCTCCATCCACGCGCCGGGCAGCTGGCTGCTGCAGAACGTGTCATGGACACGCGGCCAGCACCGGATCAGCGCGGTGGCCGCAACGGCCGATGAGGCCGCGTTGTTGCAGGTGCCGGTAGGCACGGCCTGTCTGGTCATCGACCGCCAGACCTGGCGCGGCGAGTTGCCCATCACCTGGGTGCGGCAGATGTTCCTCGGCGACGCCTACGATCTGATCGCCCGCTTCGCGCCGGGCGCACGTTGATTCAATCGATGTGAGTCATGCAATCTGATTCGGGGCCCGCGCCCCCGCCGGGGGGGGGGGGGGGGGGGGGGTGGGGGGGGGGGGGTGGGCAGAGCGCCCCCACCCCCCC
>NZ_JBRREF010000023.1:0-66297 GCF_056760135.1 Stenotrophomonas sp. STEN023
GAGCCATGCTCGGCAGGGGCTTTACCGGGAAGGCCCCTTGCCGAGCATGGCTCGGCACTACGGGTTGGATTGCCGGAAAGGCCTCTTGCCGAGCATGGCTCGGCACTACGGGTTGGATTGCCGGGAAGGCCTCTTGCCGAGCATGGCTCGGCACTACGGGTTGGATTGCCGGGAAGGCCTCTTGCCGAGCATGGCTCGGCACTACAGGGGGCTGGCCCTTCGGCCTTTGTGGGAGCGGCGTCAGCCGCGAAACCCATGAACCGTCAGATTGCGGACATGCCCGTAGTGCAGCATTGCCGGCTTCGCGGCTTGCGCCGCTCCCACAAAACAGCACAGAGGCTCAATGGGTTTCGCGGCGTACGTGGCGCACGAAGCGGCGCAGCAGCTGCCGGGCCAGCGGTGCGGCGGTGACCTCGCGGGCGACGCTGCGGGCGCAGCCGCCGTGGCGGGCGATGCAGTCGGCGCGGGCGCGCACATAGCCGCGCATATGGTGGGTGGCGAATTCCGGATGGAACTGCAGGCCCCAGGCCTGCTCGCCCCAGCGGAAGGCGTGGCAGTTGTCCTGCACCGAGCGGGCCAGCACGGTGGCGCCTTCGGGCGCGCGCAATACCGTCTGCAGGTGGGTGGCGTGGGCCGGGAAGCTGGCCGGCAGGCCGGCGAACAGCGGATCGGCCGAGGCCGGGGCTTCCAGTTCCAGCTGGATGGTGCCGGACTCGCGCCCGGCCGGGTTGTAGGCCACTTCCCCGCCCAATGCATGGGCGAGCAGCTGGTGGCCGTAGCAGATGCCCAGCAGCGGCATGCCGGCGTGGGCGGCGTCGCGCAGCCAGTCGGCGCTGCGCTCGCTCCAGTCGGCGCGGTCGGTGACGAAGGCGGCCGAGCCGGTGACGATGGTGGCGGCGAAGTCGGTACGTTCGGGTAACTGCTCGCCGCGCTCGACGTTGACCACCACGGTGTCGGCTTCTTCCAGCCCGGCGGCAACGCGGATCCAGTGCGGAAAACGCCCATAACGACGCAGGGTCGGGAACGGTTGCCCGGTTTCAACGATCAAGAACGGCTGGGACTTCATTCCGGCGGCGGCAGTACTGACAGGACTTCCTCGATTGTAGTCAGCCCTGCGGCCACCTTTTCAAGCCCGGTGCGGCGCAGGGTACGCAGTCCCTCGGCCGCCGCGGCCTTGCTGAATCCGGCCAGATCCATGTCGCGGGTAATCAGGGCGCGCAGCCGCGAACCCAGTGGTAGCAGCTCATACAGGCCGATCCGGCCCATGTAACCGGTGCGCCGGCACTCCAGGCAACCGACCGGCGCATATGCCGTGACCACATCTGGTAATGCTTCATGGGCATGACGTAGCGGCGCCCAATCGCTGTCACTCAGGGTGTCTGGCGTCTTGCAGTGCGGGCACAGGGTACGCACCAGTCGCTGCGCCAGCACGCCGTTGACGGTGGAGGCGATCAGGTAATGCGGCACGCCCAGGTCGAGCAGGCGGGTGATCGCCGAGGGCGCGTCGTTGGTGTGCAGGGTGGACAGCACCAGGTGGCCGGTCAACGAGGCCTGTACCGCCATCTGCGCGGTTTCCAGGTCGCGGATTTCGCCGATCATGATGATGTCCGGGTCCTGGCGCAGCAGGGTGCGCACGCCGGAGGCGAAGTCCAGGTCGATGTTGACCTGCACCTGCATCTGGTTGAACTCGGGCGCGATCATTTCGATCGGGTCTTCCACCGTGCAGACGTTCACGTCGGGCGTGGCCAGGCGCTTGAGCGTGGAGTACAGGGTGGTGGTCTTGCCGGAGCCGGTCGGGCCGGTGACCAGCACGATGCCGTGTGGGCGCGCCACCAGCTCGTTCCAGCCGGCGGCTTCCTCCGGGCTGAAACCCAGCTGCTCGATGCTCTTGAAGGTGGAGTCCGGATCGAAGATGCGCATCACGCACTTCTCGCCGAAGGCGGTGGGCATGGTCGACAGACGCATTTCCACCTCGCGCCCGCCCGGCGAGCGGGTCTTGATGCGGCCGTCCTGCGGACGCCGGCGCTCGGCCAGGTCCATGCGGCCGAGCACCTTGACCCGGCTGACCACCGCCGTCATCACCGACGGCGGCAGCTCGAACACCTTGTGCAGCACGCCATCGATGCGGAAGCGGACGCGGCCCTTGTCGCGGCGCGGTTCCATGTGGATGTCGCTGGCGCGCTGCTCGTAGGCGTACTGCAGCAACCAGTCGACGATGCTGACCACATGGTGGTCGTCGGCGTTGACGTCACCGGCGCTGCCCAGCTCAACCAGTTGCTCGAAACTGGGCGGGGTGACGCCGTTGCTGTTGTCGCGGGCGTCGCTGCGTGCGCCGCGCACCGAGCGGGTGACGCCGAAGAACTCCATCGAATACCGGTGCAGGTCCAGCGGATTGACCAGCACCATGTCGATGCGGCGGCGGGTCAGGTGCTGCAGGTCGGGCAGCCACTCACGCGCCATCGGCTCGCTGGTGGCCACCAGCACGCGCTCGCTGTCCACGCCCAGCGGCAGGATGCGGTGACGGCGCGCATAGGCATGCGAGACCACCGCGGTGGCACCGGCCACGTCCACCCGGGTCGGGTCGATGCGCAGGTAGCGGGTCTGGGTGCGTGCGGCCAGCCATTCGGTCAGGCGCTCCAGGCCAAGCTCGCCAGCGCCTGCGGCCGAAGCCAGTTTCAGGTTGGCCAGCAGCACCAGCGGGTGCACTTCGCTGGCATTGCGCGCGCCCTGGGCGGAGAAACGGATCCGCTCCTGGTCGTGCGCGGCCACCAGCCCGTCGGCCAGCAGGGCGCTGGCGACGTTGGAAAACTGCAGCCTTCCCGGCGCGATAGCCACCTGCGGTGACGGTGCCTGAATCCCTTCCACAGCAGCGTTTTCCACCCCAAACCCCTTGCTGGCGCGGCCATCGCGCGGTCGGTCGTTATACTAACGCACCCCTTACGTACGGCTCAGGCAGCATGTCCGCGACTCCCCCCGTTTCGATTACCTTCCAGGGACTGATCCAGACCCTCAATGATTTCTGGGCGAAACAGGGCTGTGTCTTGATCCAGCCGCTGGACCTGGAGGTCGGTGCCGGCACCTTCCATCCGGCCACCTTCCTGCGCTCGATCGGCCCGGAAAGCTGGAATGCCGCCTACGTGCAGCCCTCGCGCCGTCCCACCGATGGCCGCTACGGCGAGAACCCCAACCGCCTGCAGCGCTACTACCAGTACCAGGTGGCGATGAAGCCGAGCCCGGACAACATCCAGCAGCTCTACCTGGATTCGCTCAAGGCGCTGGGCATCGACCCGCTGGTGCACGACCTGCGCTTCGTCGAGGACAACTGGGAATCGCCGACCCTGGGCGCCTGGGGCCTGGGCTGGGAAATCTGGCTCAACGGCATGGAAGTCACCCAGTTCACCTACTTCCAGCAGGCCGGCGGCCTGGAGTGCAAGCCGGTGCTGGGCGAAATCACCTATGGCCTGGAGCGGCTCTGCATGTACCTGCAGAACTGCGACAACGTCTACGACCTGATCTGGACCTACGGCCCTGACGGCACCCCGGTCACTTACGGCGATGTCTACCTGCAGAACGAGGTGGAGCAGAGCACCTACAACTTCGAGTACGCCGACGTGGAAGAAATGTTCCATCGCTTCGACGCCTGCGAAAAGGAAGCGCAGAAGCTGGTGGAAGCCGGCCTGCCGCTCCCGGCCTATGAACAGGTCTGCAAGGCGTCGCATTCGTTCAACCTGCTCGACGCGCGTCGCGCCATCTCGGTGACCGAGCGCCAGCGTTACATCCTGCGCGTGCGCGCGCTGGCCCAGGCGGTGGCCAAGTTGTACGAGGCCAAGCGCATCGAAGCGGTCGCAGCCAAGGAGGTGCAGGCATGAGCATGCAGCCGCTGCTGATCGAACTGGGCGTGGAAGAGCTGCCGGTCAAGGCGCTGCCGGGCCTGGCACAAGCCTTCTTCGATGGCGTGATCGATGGTCTGGCCAAGCGTGGCGTGGCCTTCGAGCGTGGCGATGCCAAGCCGCTGTCGACCCCGCGTCGCCTCGCCGTGCTGTTGCCGGGCGTGGAAACCGAACAGCCCGAGCAGCACTCGGAAGTGTTCGGCCCGTACCTGAACATCGCGCTGGACGCCAATGGCGCGCCGACCAAGGCGCTGCAGGGCTTTGCCGCCAAGGCCGGCATCGACTGGACCGCGTTGGAGCGCACCACCGACGCCAAGGGCGAGCGTTTCGTGCTGCGTTCGGTGACCCCGGGCGCGCAGACCGCCAGCCTGCTGCCGGAGATCCTGCGCGAAGCCATCGCCGCCATGCCGATCCCCAAGCCGATGCGCTGGGGCAACCACGAATATGCCTTCGCCCGCCCGGTGCATTGGCTGGTACTGCTGCACGGCAATGACATCGTGCCGGCCGAGCTGCTGGGCCTGAGCTCCGACCGCTTCAGCCGTGGCCACCGTTTCATGGCCGACAAGCAGGTGTGGTTGAGCAACCCGGCCGACTATGTTGAATCGCTGAAGGCCGCCAACGTGCTGGTCGATGCCGACGCGCGCCGCGAGCGCATCGTCGCCGAGGTCAATGCTGCAGCTGCACAGGCTGGCGGCGTGGCCCGCATCACCGACGACAACCTGGAGCAGGTGGTCAACCTGGTCGAGTGGCCGGCGGCGGTGCTGTGCAGTTTCGAGCGCGAATTCCTGGCCGTGCCGCAGGAAGCGTTGATCGAGACCATGGAGATCAACCAGAAGTTCTTCCCGGTGCTCGACGGCGGCGGCAAGCTGACCGAGAAGTTCATCGGTATAGCCAATATCGAATCCAGGGACGTGGCCGAGGTTTCCAAGGGCTACGAGCGGGTGATCCGCCCGCGCTTCTCCGACGCCAAGTTCTTCTTCGACGAAGACCTCAAGCAGGGTCTGGTCGGCATGGGCGACGGCCTGAAGACCGTCACCTACCAGGCCAAGCTGGGCAGCGTCGCCGACAAGGTGCAGCGGGTCAGCGCGCTGGCGCAGATCATCGCGCCGCAGGTCGGTGCCGATCCGGTGCAGGCCAAGCGTGCCGCCGAGCTGGCCAAGAACGACCTGCAGTCGCGCATGGTCAACGAGTTCCCGGAACTGCAGGGTATTGCCGGCCGTCACTACGCGGTTGCCGGTGGCGAATCGCCGTCGGTGGCGCTGGCCATCGACGAGAGCTACCAGCCGCGCTTCGCCGCCGATGACATCGCGCTGTCGCCGCTGGGCAAGGTGCTGGCGATTGCCGAGCGCCTGGACACGCTGGCCGGTGGCTTTGCCGCTGGCCTGAAGCCGACCGGTAACAAGGACCCGTTCGCGCTGCGTCGCAATGCGCTGGGTCTGGCCCGCAGCATCATCGAATCGGGCTTCGATCTGGATCTGCCGGCATTGCTGGCTTCGGCCAATGCGGGCCTTGCCGAGCGCAAGGTGCAGGCCGATGCAGGTGAGCTGTACGACTTCATCATCGACCGCCTGAAGGGCTATTACGCCGATAAGGGCGTGCCGGCCACCCACTTCAACGCCGTCGCCGAGCTGCGCGTCGCCTCGCTGTACGATTTCGACCGCCGCATCGATGCCATCGGCACCTTTGCCCAGCTGCCGGAAGCCGAAGCCCTGGCCGCGGCCAACAAGCGCATCCGCAACATCCTGCGCAAGGCCGACGGCGAGATCCCGGGCATGATCGACCCGGCGCTGCTGCGCGAGCCGGCCGAGAGCGAACTGGCCGAAGCCGTCACCGCTGCCATCGACGACACCGGCACCGCGTTGTCGCACAAGGACTATGTGGCCGTGCTCGGCCGCCTGGCCCGTCTGCGTCCGCAGGTGGATGCGTTCTTCGACGCGGTGATGGTGAATGCCGACGACCTGGCCCTGCGTGGCAACCGGCTGGCGCTGCTGCGCACGTTGGGTGACCGCCTCGGCAGCGTCGCCGCGATTGAACACCTGTCCAGCTGAGGCATGGATACCAACGCCTCCTGGCAGTCCGCACAGGCCGCTCTGGCCCGGCGTGACATCCCGGAGGCGCAGCGGCAGCTGCGTGCCGTGGTGGATCAGCAACCCGCGCACGCCTATGCGCGGGTGATGC
This sequence comes from Stenotrophomonas sp. STEN023, assembly GCF_056760135.1. NCBI lineage: Bacteria > Pseudomonadati > Pseudomonadota > Gammaproteobacteria > Lysobacterales > Lysobacteraceae > Stenotrophomonas > Stenotrophomonas sp. STEN023. Next base: position 6,069 of record NZ_JBRREF010000023.1, read on the forward strand.
TGGCCGGCACCGTATTGGCGCAGGGCCGCCTGCGCGAGGCCGTGCAACACCTGCAACAGGCCGCCGGCCTGGACTACCGCGACCCGGCGCTGCTGTTGCGTGTCGCCCAGGCCTTGCTGCGCGTTGGCGACAGCGAGGGCGTGGCGCGGTTGATGCGCAATGCCTGCGTGGCCCGCTGCAACGACAGCCCGACGCTGGCGGCCCTGGCCCACGTGCTGCAATCACTTGGGTTGCATGCCGATGCCCTGCAGTTGATGCAGCGTGCGGCGGCGGTGGGATTCGACAGTCCCGATTTCCATTACTTCCTTGGCGTGCAGCTACAGTTCAACGGTGAGCTGGAAGCGGCCGAGCAGGCGCTCACGCATTGCCTGCTGTTGAACCCCGGCCATGGCCGCGCCGCGCTGACGCGTGCTCGCCTGCGCCGTTGGCGTGCGGACGACAATCATGTCGATGGCCTGCGCAGGCAGCTGCAAGCCACGGCAACAGACAGCGAGGACGGTGCCGCATTGTGGTTCGCGCTGTACAAGGAACTGGAAGACCTCGGTGATTTCCCCGCAGCATGGGATGCGCTGCGGCAAGGCAATGCCACGATGTGGCGGCGCCTGCGCCACGATCGCCTGGCCGATCACGCACAGCATGAGGCGATGGCCCGGCTGGCAGCAGCGGGAACCTTCGCACCCGTCGAAGCGGCCGGTGAAGAGGATGGCGCACAGCCGATCTTCATCATCGGCATGCCGCGTTCGGGCACCACGGTGCTTGAACGCATGCTCGGCAATCATTCGCAGGTAGCGTCTGCCGGCGAGCTTGGCGATTTTGCCCAGCAATTGCGCTTGGCCGCCGACCAGGCCGGCCGCGCGCTGCTTGATCCTGCTTTGCTGCAGGCGCTGCCAACGCTGGATTACGCTGCCGTCGGAGAAGGCTATCTGCGGCAGACGCGCTGGCGCCTGGCCGGACAACGCCGTTTCATTGACAAGCTGCCGCCAAACTACCTGCTGGCAGGTCCGATCGCGCGCGCGTTGCCGAAGGCGGTGATCGTCTACGTCAGGCGCGATCCCATGGCGGTGTGTTTCTCCAACTACCGCGCCATGTTCGGCGACTCCTATGGTTACAGCTATGCGCTTGATGCCCTGGCTGCGCACCACGCAGCGCATACGCAGCTGATGCAGGCCTGGCAGCAGCATCTGCCCGGGCGTGTGCTGGAGATCGACTACGAAGCGATGGTGTGCGACCCCGATGCGGCACTGGTGCAGGTACTGCAGCGCTGCGGACTGGCGCCGGAAAGTGGCGGCAGTGACCTGACCCGCAATGCGGCCGCGACTGCCACCTTGAGCAGCGTGCAGGTCCGCGAGCCGGTACACGCACGCAACGTCGACGAATGGCGGCGCTATGCCACTGAACTCGCACCGCTGCGTGAACGCTTGCAGGGCAGCAGATAAAACGGGAGCGGCCTTGGCCGCTCCCGTTCATTGCCTTTGCATCCTGTTTACTGGGCGCGACCGAAGCGCCAGTTCATCTCCAGCATGTACGAGCGGCCGTAGCCGTTGTAGTTGAAGACGTTGTAGTACGGGTAGCTGGTGTAGGTGCGGTCACGCGGCGGCCGTTCGCCGGTGAGGTTGTTGGCGGTGACGCTCAACGAGACATCATCGGTTACCGCGTAGTCCACGGTCAGGTTGAAGGTGGTCCAGGCCTTGACCTTGCCGGCATCATCGGCGGCATACCCTTCGGTGGTGTCCTGGGCGGCGAAGTTGGGTGTGCGCCCGTAGCGGATGCCATACAGCGTCGTGGTCCAGTCGCCCATCTGCCAGCCCAGGGTGCCGCTGAAGATGTTCTTGAACTCGGAGGAGTAATACGGATCGCGCAGCAGGTCGATCACCGGATCCTCCGGATACTGCTGGCTCTCATGCTTGAGGGTGACGTTGTAGCGCGCACCCAGCATGAAGCTGCCCCAGCTGTCGGTGGCCCAACGGTAATCCAGGTTGGCGGTGACGCCGCTGACATCCTCCTTGGCGACGTTGATCGGGTTCACCGCCACCGTGTTGATCTGGTTCGGTTGCGGTGCGTTCGGGCCGGCACGTCCGATGCGCTGCAGGGCATCGACGCAGGTCGGCGAGCTGGCATCCAGCTGGCCCTGGCGGCATGCCGATTCATTGCGCAGCAGCAGGTCCAGGTCGAGGTCGGCGACCTTGTTGTCGATCTTGATCCGGTAGTAGTCGGCGCTGACCGTGAAGCTGCTGTTGGGCGACCAGACCACGCCACCACCCCAGGACTTGGCGGTGATCGACTTCAGGTCACCATTGCCGGAGCGGGAGCCGCGCACCTGTTCGTCGTTGAGCGTGCACTGGCTGATGGGAACGCCGGGTTGCTCGGTGGCGCAGCGGTAATAGTCCGGCACGAAGGTGTAGAAGCCACTGTCGCCGGCAAAGACGTAAGCCATGTCCGGTGACTTGAACGCGGTGGCGTAGTTGCCGCGGAACAGCAGCGAGTCGATCGGCCGGAACTCCAACGCGGCTTTCCAGGTGGCGCGTGAATCACTGCCGCCGCCATCGTTCTTGTAGTCGTCGTAGCGCCCGGACAGGCTGGCGGTGAGCTTGCTGAAGATCGGCACACGCAGTTCCACGGCGGCCGCCCAGTTGTCACGCTTGCCCTTGCCCTGGGTGCCGCTCAGGCCCCAGAACTGATCGCTGACCACGCGCGAGTCGGTGGGGTTGCTCCAGGATTGCTGGCCGGCCTGCAGCACGCCGGCGAAGCCGACATCACCGGCGGGCAGGGTGAACAGCGAGGTGTTGGTGAACTGCAGGTTGACGTTCTGCGTCCAGGTCTTGGACTTGGTGCGGATCTCGCCCTGGAAGCTGCGGTACTGCTCCGGGGTCAGCGCCTGGTAGAAGCCGGCATCGTTGGGCTCGTAGATCGGATAGCCGTAGTAATCACCCAGCTGCGGGCCGAGGAAGTGCTCGCGGAAGAAGTCTTCCATCTTGTCCTTCAACGGCCACCACTGGCGGCTGTCGATGTGGTACTCGGAGCGGGCGTAATAAGCGTTGTAGTCCCAGTTCGACTGGCCCACCGCGCCCTTGATGCCAAGCGCGACGTTGTAGGAGTCGGCGGTCTGGCGCTCGTTGTTGAAGTTGAGGTCACCGGTTTCCTCCGGCGAGAAGATGCGCTGGTAACTCTCCAGGTCGCCGGTGAGGCCGTTGAAGATGTAGCCACTGGTGTCCAGCGATGGCTGCCAGAAGCGGGAGCCGGAGTTGCTCTCGTTCTTGGTGCGGTTCATCAGCAAGGTGGCGTAGAGGTCGGTGGTCTCGTTGACCGCGTAATTCAGGTTGGCATAGCCCGAGGCGCTGCGTTCCTTGTTGAGGATGGTCGAGTAACCCGGCTCGTAACGGCTGCCGCAGTAGTTGCCGCGGCCCGGACGGGTGTCGTAGAAGGTGGTGCCGCCGAACAGGCCGGCCAGCGGTGCGCAGGCCGCTGCACCCGGGTCGATGTAGGCGCCGCTGCTGCTGTTGTGCACGAAGGTGCGGCTGCCGTAACGCGCGGCGACATCGGGGTTGTCGTTGGTCGAATCGAAATCCTTGCGGTTGAAGCCGTAAATCGGATCCTGGTTGCTCAGCTGCAGGCCGGCGGTCAGGTCGAGGTTGCCCCAGCTGTGGCCACTGGTCAGCTGGAAGCGCTGGTTCTGGCCACCGCCGCCGTCGTAGCCACCGATGCGGAAGCTCATCTCGGTGCCGTCCAGCTGCTTCTTGAGGATGATGTTGACCACGCCGGCGATCGCGCTGGAACCATAGATCGAGGACTGGTTGCCCGGTGCGATGTCGATGCGCTCGACCATCGAGGTGGGGATGCTGGCCAGGTCGACGAAGTTGCTCTGGCCGTTGTAGAGCAGCGGGTAGTCGGCCATCGGCCTGCCGTCGATCAACACCAGGGTGAAGCCCGGGTCCAGGCCGAGCAGGCTGATGGGTTTGGCCGCCGAGGTGAAGCCGCCGGAGAACTGGCTGTCCTGTACCGCGCCGGTCGCCAGTGGCTGCGAGCGCAGGACTTCGTAGACATCCTTGAAGCCCTGCTTCTGGATGTCCTGGGCGGTGATCGAGGTGATCGGGGTGGCTGTTTCGACCTGCACCTGCGGGATCAGGGAGCCGGTGACGGTGATCTTGTCGAGGGTTTCGACGTTTCTCTTGTCTGCCTCGCTCTGCGATTGGGCGAAGGAAAGGGGGGAATAAGCGGCAATCACCGTGCAGACCGCCGCGCTGAGGAGTTGTCGTTTCATCGTGGGTACCTGGACTTGTGGAAGTTCCTGGACCCAGTCAACCGGCCGCTCCGTACTGGCAGCGCACTAACCCGGGACAGCATCACCACGTGTTCTAGGAACCGGAGCGGCTGGGCGTTTCACGATAATTTAACTGTACCCGTCAACACGGCGTGATGATTCGGACAGCAAGGTGACGGTCGGGCTGTGCGGCCGGGCTGCGCACAACGCGTTGCAGTGCCGAGCCATGCTCGGCAAGGGCTCTCCCGGTGACGGCCACATGCCGAGCATGGCCCGGCACTACATTGGGTTGCTGGTGATGCCGCTGCCGAGCATGGCTCGGCACTACGGGTGCTGCTTTCCGGGCCTGCGCGGTACTACGGCAGGTGGCGGCATGATGACGCTGTGATTTTGCTGGTCATGTTCGGACCGGTATGCTGACGCGCATGCAGCTATCTCGAATCACCCCGCTCCTTCTGTTCCTGGCGTCGCTGGCAGCAGTTCCCCTTGCCCATGCCCGCGGCACCATCGAAAAGGTCCAGATCAAGGGTCTGGACAAGGGTGATGACGCCGAAATCATCGAAAACATCGAGTCCTCGCTGTCGGTCTACGACGCGGTCGGCAAGGTGCAGGGCGAGTCACGGCTGGAATACCTGCTGTCACAGGCCGAACGGCAGACGCGTACGGCGCTGGAGCCGTTCGGCTTCTACAACCCGAAGATCACCGTGGAAGCACCGCGTAGCGGCGACACCTTGCAGGTGACGATCCAGGTCGACAAGGGCGAGCAGATCAAGGTCCGCACCGAGGAACTGGCCATCACCGGCCCGGCCTCGCGTGACAAATACCTGCAGGACGACATCGAGGCCTTCCATCCCAAGACCGGCGAAGTCTTCGATTCGGTCAGCTACGAGGCCAGCAAGATCACCATCACCCGGCGCCTGGCCGAGCGTGGTTACTTCGATGCCGATTTCACCCAGCGCAAGGTCGAAGTGACCCGCGCCGAGAACGCCGCCGACATCTTCCTCACCTGGGACAGCGGCCGCCGCTACAACATGGGGCCGATCACCTTCGAGCAGGATTACTTCCGCCCGGGCCTGTTCGAGCCGCTGGTGTACTGGGAGCAGGGCAGCTACTGGCACGAAGGCAAGCTCGATCGCCTGCGCGAGTCGCTGACCAAGCTCGATTACTTCAGTGTCATCGACATCCAGCCGCACCCGGAAGATGCCGATGAGAACGGTGAGGTGCCGGTCAACGTCAAGCTGACCCGCGCCAAGCGCACCATCTATACCGCCGGTCTGAGCTACGGCAGCGAGAGCGGTCCCGGTGTGCGTGGCGGCGTCGAGCGTCGCTACGTCAACCGGCGTGGCCACAAGCTCACCACCCAGCTGGACTACGCGCAGAAGCGCAAGAGTTTCATCACCAGCTACCGGGTGCCGGGCTTCCGCTGGCTGGATGGCTGGTACAGCTACGCGGTCAGTGCCTATGACGAGCAGACCGATTACATCGACCTGCGCAACGTCAAGCTGATCGCCAGCCGCAGCGGCGAGATCAACGAGCACTGGACTGCGATCGTCTCGATGAACGCCTTGCGCGAGCGCTGGCGCTACAGCTCCGGCGACGAGTTCAATGCCGCGGTCTACAACTACTCGACGCTGGTGTACCCGCAGCTCACCGCCGACTACGTCGATGTCGATGACAAGAGCTTCCCGCGCCGTGGCCTGAGCGGCAATGCCACCATGCGCGGCGGCATCGAAGGTGCCGGCTCGGACACCAGCTTCATCCAGGCCGATGCCACCGTGCGTTGGTATATCCCGGTGGGCGATGCCGATCGCCTGATCCTGCGCGGGCAGGCCGGCACCACCTGGACCAGCGATCTGGTCGCGATGCCACCCAGCCTGCGTTACTTCGCTGGCGGTGACCGCTCCATCCGCGGCTATGCCTTCCGCGAAGTCGGCCCGCGCACGCCTGCGCCGGACAAATACGCGCTGGGCGCCAAGAACCTGGTGGTTGGTTCGGCCGAATATGAGCATTACTTCGGTGGCGGCCCGTGGGGCGGTGCGGTGTTCGTGGATACCGGCAGTGCCTTCGACAACAACATCGACCTGCATACCGGCGTGGGCTTTGGCGTGCGCTGGAAATCACCGGTGGGCCCGGTGCGCATCGACATCGCGCACGGCTTGAACAATCCGGATTCACAGTTCCAGTTGTATCTGAACATCGGAGCTGACCTGTGAGTACGCGCCCCGATGACGTGACCCCGGAAGAACGCGAAGCCCGCATCGCCGAGCTGCGCGCCAAGCGCAAGGCGCGGCTGCGCAAGCTGGCGGTGCGCAGTGGCATCACCATCAGCGTGCTGGTGTTGCTGGGCCTGTTCGCGCTGTATTGGCTGCTGCAGACCGTGGCCGGGCGCGAGGTATTGCTGGCGCAGGTGGTCGCGCGCCTGCCCGCTGGTTCATCGTTGACCTGGAGCAAGGCCGACGGCCCGTTGGCCGGGCCCCTGGTCCTGCACGACCTGGATTTCCGCTACAACGAGCTGCATTTCACCGCCGGCCAGGCCTATCTGGATCCGGATATCCGCCCCTTGCTCGGCCGCAAGCTGCGCCTGGATGCCTTGCGCATCACCGATGCAACGCTGGAGCTGGGGCCGTCGGAGGACACGCCGTTCGAGCTGCCCAACTGGCCGGATGTCCTGCCGGCCATCGAATTGCCGCTGGCCTTGCAGGCCGACACCATCGTCATCGATGGCCTGCGCATCACCCAGCTGCAGCAGCCGATCATCGACATCAGCAAAGTCCGCGGCGGGCTTGAAGCCGCTGATGGCGAATTCACCGCCACCCAGATCAAGGTCAACAGCAATCTCGGTGACTTCCGCATCGATGGCCATTACCTGCCACGCAAGGACTACGCCACCGACCTGACCGTGCGCGCGCTGATGCCGCCGCGGCCGGGTCAACCGGCTGCGCGTCTGGGCCTGGTCGCACGCGGCAATCTGGCCCATATGGAAGTTGCAGTGGCCGGCTACGCGCCCAAGCCGCTGCATGTCAGCTTCATTCTGGATGGTCGCACCGATCCGGTCTGGAACGTGGCCGCGCGCAGCGAGCAGCTCGAACTCGGCCAATTGGTGCCGGCGCAGTTCCTGGCCGAGGCCCCGGCACCGCTGGCATTGGATTTCGCCGCGCGTGGCCGAGGTGGCCAGGCGCAGTTGCAGGGCCGCGTGCGCCAGGGCGAGAACGAGCTGGTGCTGGCACCCTCCAACATCGCCATCGAAAAGCAGGTGCTGACGGTTTCGCCGCTGGTTGCCGAAGCCTTCGGTGGCAGCGTGCGCCTGCAGGGCACGGCTGATTTCACCGATACGCAGAACCCGGGCTTCCGCTTCGCAGTGGTCGCCAACCAGCTCACCTATGTGCCCGAGCCGGACCCGAGTTCGCCCGACACCACGCCGGTACCGCTGCACCTGAAGGAAGCGCGGCTGGGCGTGGCCGGCAACCTGAAGAACTGGGCGGCGGTAGGCAAGGCCGATGTGGCGCGCGAAGCGCAGGATGCCAATCTCGATTTCGATGTGCGCGGCAATGACCAGCAGGCGCATATCGAACGACTCAAGGCGACCACGCCCGGCGGTGCGCTGGAACTGAAGGGGTCGGCAGCATGGGCACCAACGCTGGCCTGGGATGTGGATTCAAACCTGTCCAAGTTTGATCCCGGCTACTTCGCCCCGGGTTGGGAAGGCAATCTGTCCGGCTCGCTGGCCTCCAAGGGCAAGCAGTTGCCGGCGGTAGCCGGTAGCAGCGACATGCGCTTCGAGGCCACCCTGGATGTGCCACAGATCAACGGCATGCTGCGCGGGCGTCGCGTCGATGCTCGCGCCAAGGTCGCGCTGCAGGGCACCCAGGGCGAAGGCAATGTACGGCTGGTGATGGGCGACAGCCAGATCGAGGCCAAGGGCAAGGTAGGTGACCGCTTGGATGTGGATGCGCGGCTGCAGCCGCTGCACCTGTCCGACCTGCTGCCCGGTGGCACCGGCAGCCTGGCCGGTACCCTGCAGCTGCGCGGCACCCCGAGCCAGCCGGACATCAGCGCCGACCTGCGCGGCAATGGCCTGCAATGGGACGACTGGAAGGCGCAGCAGATCAGCATCAATGGCCGCCTGCCGTGGCAGGGCAGCAATGGTGCGCTGGAGATCCACGGCAGCGCCGTTGAAGTCGGCATGCTGCTGGATCAAGTCAACATCAAAGCGCGCGGCAGCGTGCAGAACCTGCAGCTGGACGCCGACACCCGCAATGAGATGGGCGCGCTGGCGTTGAGCGGCAGCGTGCGACAGCAGGGACAGGCATGGCGCGGTGAGCTGGCCTCGCTGCGTATCGCGCCGGTCAAGGGCGCGCCATGGCAGCTGCGGCAAGCCGCGGCCTTCAATGTGCAGGGCAGCAACTTCACCCTGTCCGATGCCTGCCTGGGCTCGGAAACCGGCGGCGCCCTGTGCCTTGCCGCCAACTGGCCACGCGAAGGCCTGCAGCTGCGTGGTGATGCCTTGCCGCTGGCGTTGGTGCAGCCATGGCTGCCGCCCAACGAAGGCCGCCGCATGTACCTGCGCGGCGAGCTCACCCTGGACGGCAACATCCGCCCGCGTGGCAATGCCTGGGAAGGTGCCTTCAAGGTGGCCTCGGCCGAAGGCGGCATTCGCCTCGGCGACAACGCTCGTGGCGAGCTGGTGCGTTACGACAACTTCTCGCTCAATGTCGACATGCTGCCCAACAGCATCAAGGGCTATCTCGGCGTCGGCTTCAAGGGCGACGGCTTCATCGATGCCAAGGTGCAGACCGGTTGGGAGCCCAATGCGGCGCTGACCGGCGAGCTGTACATGAACATCGCACGGCTGTACTGGCTGGAATTGTTCTCGCCGGATCTGGTGCGGCCGCAAGGCCTGATCGAAGGCCACGTCAGCCTGCGCGGTACGCGCTCGCAGCCGACCCTGGGCGGCGACGCCAAGCTCAGCAACTTCACCGGTGAGTTCCCGGCGCTGGGCCTGATCCTGAGCGAAGGCAAGGGCAGCTTCGTCGCCCAGCCCGATGGCTCGGCGCGCATCAGCGCCTCGACCAAGACCGGTGGCGAAGGCACGTTGCAGGTGGATGGCGGCCTGTCCTGGTTCGGTGACGCGCAGCCCTTGCAACTGCACATCCACGGCGACAAGGTGCTGCTGGCCAACACCAGCGAACTGCGCGTGGTGGCCAACCCGGACCTGGACTTCACCCTGGCCGGTACCGCGATGGAGTTGCGCGGCAGCGTGCATGTGCCCGAGGCCGACCTGGACCTGGAGCGCCTGGATCGCGGCACGTCGGTGTCGGAAGACATCGTGGTGCTGGACCCGGTCGACCCGGAAGAAGGCCCCTCTTCGCCACTGGACATGGACCTGACCGTCAGCCTGGGTGACAAGGTCAAGATGAGCGGCTTCGGCCTGAAGGGTGCGCTGACCGGCAGGATGCAGGTACGTGCGCGTCCTGGCCGCGAGATGACCGCAAATGGTGGGCTGGAGGTCAGTGGCCGCTACAAGGCCTATGGCCAGGACCTGACCATCACCGACGGCCAGTTGCTGTGGAACTACGGCGTGGTCTCCGACCCGCGCATCAACATCAAGGCGCAGCGTGCGATTGGTGATGTCACCGCTGGCATCCACGTCACCGGCCGTGCGCAGCAGCCCAGGGTGGATGTGTGGTCGGAACCGGCGATGTCGCAATCCGAGTCGCTGGCGTATCTGGTGCTGGGCCGCAGCTTGAGCATGGCCAGTAGCGACCAGGCGCAGCAGGTCAACGCGGCATCGGCGGCATTGTCGGCCGGTACCGGCCTGCTTGCCGCGCAGGTGGGTGCCAAGCTCGGCCTCGACGACGCAGGCGTCAGCCAATCACGCGCGCTGGGTGGCTCGGTGATCGGCGTGGGCAAGTACATCACGCCCAAGCTCTACATCGGCTACGGCGTCTCGCTGATCGGCAGCGGCTCGGTGCTGACCCTGAAGTACCTGCTGCGGCGCGGCTTCGACATCGAAGTGGAATCGTCCACGGTGGAAAACCGCGGCTCGGTGAACTGGCGCAAGGAGCGCTGAGGAACGGAGTGCTGTGGGTGTTGTGGGAGCGGCATAAGCCGCGAAGCCACCACACCCACCGCAGCCATTGACGCATTGCCAACACCGAAGCTGCCGCTATGCCGCGACACCAAACCTTGCCGGTTTCGTGGCTCACGCCGCTCCTGCACATGCCTTGCCGCTCACTCGAAGATATGCAGCTTTGCTCGCGGTAGCATCGCGTTTTGCAGCGCGCAGCCATGCTGCGCTGGGGCTTGTCCGGTAATGCCCGTGCCGAGCATGGCTCGGCACTACATGATGTGCGGCTAAGGGACTGCCTCAGGCTGTTGCACGCACGCGCCTGCGATGTACTGCGATCAGGTCAAAAGCGCATAACAAGGCTGCAAGACCCGCGCTCACCTCGCTGTAGGTCAGTGGCATTTTGTCGCCGCGCAAGGCGGTGATAATGAACGCGGCCAGCGTGAATACAATAGAAAAATTGCGTGGCTCGGTTATATCCAGCGCTTTGGCGAAGTGCGGTATCGCTTGTCGCCAGGCAAGCCACAAGGTGACGACGCCCAGCATGCCGCCTGCGAAATCGCCTTTGACGCGCCCGAGCACAAGGGTTGCTACCGCCAAGATCGGCAGCATTATATGTACCGAGTTTGGCGAGACCAGCCAGCGCAGCAATACCTTCCAAGGTAGAAGCCCCATGCCTAGCAGCAGCATGAACAGCGTTCCGGTAACAGCCAGCGGAAGCAGATCGCCGGGTGATGGCCAGCCATAACCAGCCTTGAGATCGTCTGACGCTTTCATCAAATAGGCCGCCAATGGCAGCAGCAACCACAACATTGCCAGCGCGGTTCCGCGGACCAAGCCGAGCAAGAAACGATCACGGGTCAGCTGGCTCTCGGCAGTGACATCGCGCCAGAAGCGAACCTGTTCCTGACATAAGGGCGGGCAGGGTAGATCCGCGCTATCGCCGCCAACGTGCCGCAATGCGCTGCGAATCATATGCAGGCGTGACGGATTGGTCGCGCTGAGCAATGCCTGCATATGGCGCCATGGGCGGCTCAACAGATTGCGGCATAGCGTTGCCTCCGGCAACGTGGCCGGTGCATCTTCGTCGGTTCGCAGCTGCCATGCCAATGCCGGTTCGTTGCCCTCCTGCCATAGCCACCGCTGGTGCATGGTCGAAGCCATGACTCGCAGTGAATCCGGGTCGACGTGCGTCCCAACTTCGTCCCAGCCGAAGGTGGCTGCAATCAGGTCGAAGTTGTTGCCATTGATGGAGTTGGAGGCAGTCCATAGCCGCCCGAGCAAAGCACCACCTGCATCGCTCTTGGTCGTGAGCGACCATAGCTCGGGGCAGGCCAGTAGCCAGTCGTTGAAAGCGGAGGGCGTGAGCGTCTGTGCAGCATTGACGATACGCTCCACCAATCCATCAATGTCGTTGGGTTGCGCGGGCGCACCGAGTTGTGCCGTATCAGGAAGCTGCAGTGAAGCGGTATGCGGTGATTCGAGACTATGCGACTGCTCAAACGGTGTTGGCGCGATAGCGTCCTGATGCTGATGCTGATGCTGATGCGTGGCTTGCGCTTCGGTCGAGCTCGCCTGCAACACCGATGATGCGATGTCCGCGCCGGACTCTGATGCTGCCTGTAGCGACCATGATGCTTCATCCTGGTCTTGGCTGCGCTCCTGTTCCTCAGCAACTTCCTGCCGATAGCGCTGCCACTGCAGCGCAGTCTGGTAGGCCTCATGCAGGCGCTGAAAGCCCTCGGGGTTCTCGTCGGGTCGGTTGTCACGCAACAACTTTGCATAAGCGCGCTTGATCGCGCGCTCATCGGCCTCGGACTCCAGTTCCAACGCTTCCAGCGCCCAGTTCACTGCAGACCCTCCAACTGGTCCAATGCTTGAGCAAGCTCACGACGATTGCGCTCGACGCGTTGTGCGTCCTGGCTTTCCAGCGCTTCGCGGAACAGCAGCAACCAGCCCTGCAACTGTTCGCGGTGTTCGACGAACTCCGAGTACATGCGTTCGGTACGTGCGATCAGAGCAAGGTTCGGTTGCTGCTCGCGCGGGTGCACCTTCAAGGTGTCCAGCGCCTTCAGTCGTTCGCGGATCTGCTCCTGTGCAAGTACGCCAGGGTTCTGCTCCAACACCAGCTCGTGACGCTTGCCGGTGGCATTTTCGGTGACCTCCACCTGCAGGATGCCGTCCATGTCGTACGTGAAGCGGGTAGTGACCGAACGGTCGCCATCCACGCGTGTGGTGATTGGCACCTGCAGCTCGCCGAGCTTGATGTTCTTGTCTACGGTGGGGCTTTCGCCTTGGTAGACATCGATGCGTAGAACTTTCTGCTCGTCGCGGATCGGATGGAAAACATCTTCGCGGCTTACCGGCACCACGCTGTTGCGTTGGATGATGGGATGGAAGTAGCCGGTGCGCTCCTTGCCGTCCGGACCTATTCGCGATACCTGCGTTCCCAGCGTGTAGGGGCAGACATCGGTCAGTACGATCTCGCGCAGCGCGCTATCGCGTGCTTTCATGCCGGCCGCGACGGTGGCCCCCAACGCGATAGCCTGATCGGGATTGATGTGGCGCAAGGGCAGGCGCCCGAACATGCGCGTCGCCAAGCGGGTAACCATCGGCATGCGCGCGGCGCCGCCGACCAGGACGATGTCGTCCAGTGCCTCGGGTTTGAGCCGGGCATCGCGGATCGCGCGTTCGATCGGCGCACGCATCCGCTGCAGCAGTGGCTCGCACAGTTGCGCGTAGCGCGGTTCCTCGATGTTCCACTGCAGTTCGCGTTCGCCCAGGGTGATCTGCAGACTGCCCTGCGCGGCGCCGCTCAGGTCACGCTTTAGCTGTTCCAGTCGTTGCATGAGCTGCGCCGATTCGGCGGCGCTTGTCGCGGAAGCATCCAGCTTGGTGTCCTGTTTGAATGCCCGCGCCAACACTTCCAGGAAGTCCTCACCACCAAGGAAGTTGTCCCCGGCGCTGGCATGCACTTCCACGATGCCGTCGAACAGTTCCAGCACCGAGACGTCGAAGGTGCCGCCGCCCAGGTCCAGCACCAGGATGCGGCCTTCCTCGTCGCGCTGCTGCAGGCCATAGGCCAGCGCGGCGGCGGTGGGTTCGTTGATCAGGCGCTCGACGCGGATGCCGGCCAGCTGGCCGGCGGCGCGGGTCGCCTTGCGCTGTGCATCGGAAAAGTAGGCGGGGACGCTGATGACGGCTTCTTCGACCTTGTGGCCGAGCGCGGCTTCGGCATCGGCCAGCAGCGAGCGCAGCACCAATGCCGAGAGCTCCTCTGGCCGGAAGCGGTGCGCGCCCAGTCGCGTTTCGCGTTCGGTGCCCATCCAACGTTTGAAATGGGCCACGCTTTCGCCGGGGTGGCTGACCAGGCGGTCGCGTGCCGCCTGGCCGACCAGCACGGCGCCATCGGCGACGCTGACCACCGACGGTGTCAACAGCTGCCCATGCGGATTGGGGAAAAGCACCGGCCCATCGGCCTTGTGCATGCCGATCGACGAATGTGTGGTGCCCAGATCAATACCAACGATCATCCTTGAATGCCCTGTCCTGGTTAGTTGGAGGATTGTAGGCAAGCGCCGTTGCGGGGACCACATTCAGACGTGTCAGGGTTGCTGGCATGCGCCGGCACCGCTACTGTCGGCGGCTGTTCTGTAATCCGCTGGAGATCCGATGACGCGTAAACCACTTACCGCCGCGCTGGCGCTGGGCATGAGCCTGGCCGCTGCCGCGGCCCACGCCAACGAAGGCATGTGGATGCCGACGCAGCTGCCGGAATTGGCCAGGACGCTGAAGGAGGCCGGCTTCAAGGGCGATCCGAAGCAGTTGGCTGATGTCACCGCGCCGCCGTTGAGCGCGGTGGTGCGGGTCGGCGGCGGTACCGGCGCGTTCGTCTCCGACGAAGGCCTGTTGCTGACCAATCACCACGTGGCCTATGGCGTCATCCAGTACAACGCCAGCAAGGAACACAACATCATCGATGAGGGCTTCATCGCCCAGGGCCGCGACGACGAGCGTGCGGCCAACCCGGACTACCGGGTGCTGGTGACGGTGGGCTTCGACAAGGTCACCGACGAGGTGCTCAAGGACGCCCGCGGCAAGACTGGCCGCGCCTACTTCGACGCGGTGGAAAGCGCGCGCAAGCGCATCGTTGCCGACTGCGAGGTCGAGGGCCGCGTGCGCTGCTCTGTAGCCAATATGTATTACGGCAGCGACTTCTATTGCATCCGCCAGCTGGAGCTGACCGACATCCGTCTGGTCTACGCACCACCTCGCGCGATCGGCAATTATGGCGACGAGATCGACAACTTCATGTGGCCGCGCCACACCGGTGATTTCACCCTGCTGCGTGCCTACGTGGGCAAGGACGGCAAGCCGGCGCCTTATAGCAAGGACAACGTGCCCTACCAGCCGCCGGCACATCTGAAGATGGCGCTGGATGGCCCGAAGGAAGGTGACTACGCGATGCTGGCCGGTTACCCGGGCACTACCTATCGCCTGCGCACCGCCGCTGAGTTCGCCAACCAGATCGATACCGTGCTGCCGCGTCGTGTCGAGGTGTTCCAGCAGCTGATCGACGTCATCGAAGCGCAGGGCAAGAGCAACGCCGATGCGCGCACGCGCTACGCCTCGCAGCTGCAGTCGCTGAAGAACAACCGCAAGCGCGCCGCCGGTGAGCTGGAAGGCCTGCTGCGCAGCGATGCCAAGACCCAACGTGCGCAGGACGAGCAGGCCATGCTGGCCAGTGCCGATGGCAAGTACAAGGCCGATATCGATGCACTGTTTGCATCGCTGGCCGAAGACAGCGCAGTTGGCAGCAGCGAGTTCCTGGTCACCTTGATGTCCAGCCAGACCCAGCTGCTGCGCTCAGCGCTGTTGCTGGAACGCCTGCGGGTGGAATCACTCAAGCCCGATGTCGAGCGCGAAGCCGGCTATCAGCAACGCGACCAGGCCTTGATCGAAGGTGTGCTCAAGCAGGTACAGCGCCGCTACGACCCGGCCGTTGAAAAAGCACTGCTCAGCGCATTGCTGACCCGCTACCAGCAGTTGCCGGATGCGCAGCGCGATCCGCACTACGACAATCTGTTCGGGCGCACGCCGGCCGCGCTGACCCGGAACCTGGATGCGATGTATGCGCAGACCAGGCTCGGCGATGAAGCGCAGCGTCTGTCGCGTTTCGAAGCCGCACGCAAGGGTGGTTTCATCGAAGCCGATCCGCTGGTGTCGGTGGCCTCGGCGCTGGTGATGGCACAGCTCAATGCCGAGCGCGACAGCAAGGAACGCGCAGGCGAGCAGCTGCGCCTGCGCCCGTCCTACATGCAGGCACTGTTTGCCTGGCGCGCAAGCCAGGGCAGGGCGGTGTATCCGGATGCCAACAGCACCCTGCGCATCAGCTACGGCAAGGTCGAGGCGCTGCATCCGCGTGATGCGGTCAGCTATTCGCCGGTGACCACGGTGGCTGGCATCGTCGAGAAAAACACCAACACAGTGCCGTTCGACGCGCCCAAGCCGCTGCTGGCGGCAATTGCCAAGGGTGACTTCGGCAGCACGGCCGATCCGGCGTTGAAGACGCAGACGGTCAACTTCCTGACCAACCTGGATACCACCGGCGGCAACTCCGGCTCGCCGGTGCTCAACGCCAAGGGCGAGCTGATCGGCCTGAACTTCGACTCCAACTGGGAATCGGTCAGCGCCAGCTGGTGGTTCGACCCGCGCTACAAGCGTGCCGTGCACGTCGATATGCGTTATCTGCGTTGGCTGTTGGCCAAGGTGTACCCGGCCCCCGCATTGCTGCAGGAAATGGGCGTGCCTGCCGAATAAACGGTACTGAATGGGCGGCACGCAAGTGCCGCTCATTCCATACACAAAACGCTGTGTACCCTGTTTCAGCGATAACTGACATTACGCTAGGCTAAAATCCCGAGAATAGGTGGGCTGTCTACTGACGCCCGACAGGGAGAGTGTGTGGCATCGGATCTGAACATTGCGCCCATGGGCGCAGCCAATCCCACGGCCTTGGCGCCACTGCGTATCTGGATTGTTGGAAACCTGGAGCTGCTGCAACCGCTGTTGCCGTATGGCGCGCAGATCCAGGCCCTGGACAGCGTCGAGGCGCTGTACCGCGAGCTGGTGATCGTGCCCTGCGACATCGTTGTGATCGACACCACCCGGGTCCGCGCCGGCATGGTCGAGACGGTCGAGCACCTGCGCCGCCGTGACGACCTGGGCGTGGTCCTGCTGGTCGATCCACTCACCCCCCATCTGATCGCCGAAGGCCTCTGGGCCGGCGCCGATGCCTGTCTGCCGCACCGGCCGGAGCCGGAGTTCCTGGCCGCCAAGCTGTACAGCCTGCGCCGGCGCCTGCCCGGTGAAGCGGCGCAGCTGCTGGAGAACGGTGGCGGCACCAATGAGGCCTGCTGGGGGCTGGAATCCGACGGCTGGGACCTGCGTGGGCCCAATGCACAGGTGCTGGCCCTGACCGAGGCCGAACGCGCATTTCTCACTTTGCTGTTCGCTTCGCCGGCCGAAACAGTGGCCCGCGAACGCCTGATCGCTGCCCTTACCGACCAGCCCTGGAGCTTTGATCCGCACCGGATTGAGGTGCTGGTACACCGGCTGCGCAATCGGGTGCAGTCGGCCACCGGCTGTACCCTCCCGGTTCGCGCAGTTCGGGGTGCTGGCTACCGTTTGACGGTGTAGGTCACACTTTTGCGTTTACCAAGGGTTCATCGACCTGAAGGCGCTCGTTTCACATTCGTGAGCGCTGGCTGAAGTAAATGCCCCGTGAAATCAATGTGATAGCGCCGTGAGGCGCAATCGCGCAGGTCCGCAAAGCAAGCAAGTGAGAGTTTCCGTCAGAGAACGGAACTGAATAGCCGCAGACGCGCCGTAAGAATCGCCGCCATTCAAAAGCACCCCACGGTGCTGAATTGGCGACCCGTTTTGGGGCGGGTCGTGCATCCACATGAATTTTTCCCGGGCTGCCATATCTGGCGGTCCGTGCGCGCAGCGTTTGCAAGAGGTTTGCACGGTGAACAAGCAATTCGAGCAGGACACGGTCATCCACGGTTCCGGTAACGGGCGTTTGCCGCTATTGGGGGGCGTTGGTGCCCGTCTGCGCAGATGGAAACGTGCTACATCCGCATTGTTGCTGGCCGCGGTCGCTGCATTGGGAGTGGCCCCTGCATGGGCAGGTGTCGCGCCGGATAGCGATATCAAGCTCAGTTTTGGAACCCAGACAGACGTAACAGACGTTCCCCAGGGTGTGCCGTTCACGGCCAGCATTGATTGGCAACGAACTTCCGCGGGTGTGGACGACACGTTGACGGTGGTGATCCCGGCGCAACTGGAGGCGACGACACCGCTGCCTGCCGGATGCAGTTTTGATCCGATGAATGCCGCGCACCTGATTTGCACGGTGGCTAATGGCGCAGTCGGTGCCATTGGCAAGCTCTCGATTGGCTTCATAGCAACCAGCACTGGCGGACCCAACATCTCGGTCATCGGTAGTGATCCTGGCAAGACCACCGCGGTCAAGCCGGTGGTGATCCGCAGCAGCGGTGACCTGAAGGTTGAGAAACAGAAGACTTCGCCCGCCGGCAACGCTGTTGCGGGAATGCCGATTGTCTTTGAGATCACACCGCAGATTGATGGCAATGGCATGGATGTGCCTGTCGGTGGATCGATTGTCGTAACCGACAAGTTGCCCACGGATTTCCAGCTGACTGCGGTGAATGCCCCGTCGGGTGCAGTCTGTAATTCCGTAAGCGACGCGAACTCCTCGCGGACACTGGTCTGTACCTATAGCGCTACATCAGCGCCGATCAGTCCGGCGGCGCTCGCCGCCGGGGTCATCACGGTCACCGGCAAACAGAACAGCCAGGGCACCTTCGTCAACATAGCGACGATCAAGTCCGGCAGCGTCGAGTATCTGGATACCAACGACAACAACAATGATGTCAATTTGCCCTATACCACGGCAGCAGGCACCGACCTGGTGGCCAAGGGCAGTTACGACGAGCATTACAAGCTGATCGGCAGCGATCAGCCGTTGAAGCTGGAGTATTACAACGACGGCCCGTCCGGCACTACGGGTGGCACGATCCAGACCATCATTCCCGCTGGTTTCGTGATCAAGACGTTGCCGGCCAACTGCACGTCGGCCCCCGGCAACAGCCTGCAGGTAAATGGCAGTACCTACAGCGGTACGCTGGTTACCTGCACGCCAGGAACCGTGGCGGCCAAGGGCTCCCAGAGCTTCGACCTCATCCTGACCCTGCCGGGCGCGCCAACCGACGGCCAGTTCCCGGTGGTGGTGACGCCGCCGGCTGACAGTGCGGAAACCAACCCGTCCAACAACAGCATCCTGCTTCCATACCAGGTGGCAGAGCCGTTCGCAGACCTTGGTCTGACCAAGACAAAGAGCCCCGGTGGCCCACAGGCACCCGGCACGGTTGTCACCACCAGGTTGACCGTCACCAACGATCAATACAGCCTTTCTCCAGCCGATCACACCACCAATCCACTGAAAGTGGTGGATTACATGCGCCCGGAAGAAATCGCTGGCGGCGTGGTAACAGTGAAAGCAAGCAATCCGGCGGGCTGGACCTGTGCGGTGACCCGCACTGGGCTGAGCAATGCGCCCTATACCAATGACGGGCGCAGCACCGAGGTAACCTGCACGGCGCCGGCAGGCACGCTGGCGCCAGGTGCATCCAAATGGGTTGAATTCACGACTACGATTGATTCGGTTACTTCGCCGATCAAGCTCGTCAACTATGCCTGTACGGGGGCGAGCGCACTGACAGCGACGGGTGTTTCGAACAATGCCGGGCCATTGCCGGCCGATCCATTCCCGGCCAATGACTGCGAGTCTGCCGGCGGCACCTTGGTAGCTACGCCCGTAGACAACGGCAAGGCGGAAATAAATCTGGTCAAGGATGTGTCCTTCCGGCCGGTGGCCAGCAATGACTGGTACCCGACGTATGACGCAGCAACCAAGACACCCAGTTTGTCGGTGACCGACCAGGATCTGGTCTGGCGCATGACCGTCACCCGCCCGACGGCAGGGCAGGAGACCATTCCCACCCTGCATTTGACCGACGATCTGCCTGGCATCCTCAATATGACGTCGCCGGGAGCCCCGGCCGAGGATTTCAAGACGCCAGCGATCGCGGTGACGGTGACGCGCAACGGTGTTTCCAGCAGTACGGAGTGCCCAGCGACGCTGGTCGCGGGCGAACGCTCACTTACCTGCGAATTCCTGAACGTATTGCCCACCGATGTAATCGTGGTGATGGCAACTGTCAGGCGGCCGCTTGCCGGCATCAATGGTGATTCCGTACTCACCAACTCCGCAACGATGACCTCCCCGGACGCGATTCTGTCCGGACAGATCACCGACACCGCTGCGATCTACGTCGAGCCGCGACTGGATGTCGCGATGAAGGAGAAGAAGGTCCAGACCGCCGAGCCCAAAGTGGGTGGCTTGATCACCTTTGCGCTCAGCGCGCAGAACCTTGGCCCTGGCGCAATTCCCGCTGGCATGTTCAGCATATCCGACGAGTTTTTCGTCGGCACCCCGATTGCCGGCAATGGCACGACAGCCGGCGACGGCACTGTTGCCTACGAAAACATCAGCGGTACCGGAACCGGCATGAGCTGCTCCGCTCCAGTGGCGATCGCCGGCCAAAAGGAGAGGATCACCTGTACCAACACCACGCCGGTCCCGGCGTATGAGGTGCGGACCATCACCCTTACCGCACGCATCAAAAAGCCTGCCTCTGGTCTGCCCGCAAAGGACGGAACGGTCTATCTGCAGGCCAGCAACAGTGCCGTACTGACGCTGGATCCTTCGCTGTGTGAGTTCAAGACCGAGACAAGCACCAATCCCCAGGTTTCCGGCAGTTGTGGTGACGCCGCAGCGACCTCCAACAACACCGCAAGCGCTACCTTCGACATCAAGGCACCGGTGGTGGACCTTGTACAGAAGAAGGTGCCGTGGCCAAGTGGCACCAGGTTCCGACTGGGCGACAACCTGAAGTACAAGTTCACCGTCAGCAATGATGGTACGTCGCGCGCGGAAGAAGTCATGATGTATGACGTGCTTTCGCCGATCCCGGCCGGTTACACGATCCAGCTGCTGTCGCCGGGCGTGGTCGCAAACCCCGAGTTTGCGGGCGGTGCGGTATCGCGTGTAGTGCAATGTACTCAATCTGGCGCCAACGAGCGTGTTGAGTGCGAGCTTGGCGGCAGTGCCGCTGACAACTGGTTGGATC
Source organism: Stenotrophomonas sp. STEN023 (assembly GCF_056760135.1). Lineage (NCBI taxonomy): Bacteria > Pseudomonadati > Pseudomonadota > Gammaproteobacteria > Lysobacterales > Lysobacteraceae > Stenotrophomonas > Stenotrophomonas sp. STEN023. The sequence continues at coordinate 26,671 of NZ_JBRREF010000023.1, forward strand.
GTGGGCAATCGGTGAGCTTTGTACTTGAGTTCGCAATGGTTGGCCCGGTTTCGGCAAATGGCCCGCTCACCTTTGGTGACGCAGCACTTGCCTGTGCCAATGAAAATGCCTATGAACTCCAGGGCGCGTGCGACGCGGCCGGTTTCAACAGGACCAACTTCGAGAACAAGTCGTTCGACATCGCCAAGGCCGGTAACAACCTTGTGTCGATTCCAACCACCGTATTCCCTCCGGTGGACCTGGCGATCGACAAGACCACGATCACCGCTGGCCCGGTGAAGATTGGCCAGCCGGTGGAGTACTCGCTGGTGGTGACCAACAACGGTCCTTCCAGTGTGACCAAGATCCGCGTCAAGGACCTGCTGCCCAGGGGCTTTGAATGGCTGAACACCAGTGCCTACGTGCCGACAGCGGGCGGAACGCCGCTGACAGTCAGTAATACCGTGCCTGGGAACGGCGTATACAACGTCTGTTACATCTCCAACGGTGTAACCACAGTCAATGCGACGTCGGTCGGGCAGGAAGTCACCTGTGACCTGGACGGCAGCTATGCCCTGGGCGCTTCGGTGACGGTCAAGTTGTGGGCGCGTGCCAAGCCGGGTGTTTACAACGGTACGGCGAACTTCCCGTTCAACAGCGATCGCACCAACACCGGCTCAGTGACGCCGGGCATGGGCAGCGATGGCAGTACGCCGGTGGCACTGGACACTGATCCGAGCAACGACAGCGATCCTTCGGAGACGCAGGTTGCCTCGGGCGCCAGTCTGGCTGGGCGCGTTTTCTTCGACCGCAATGACAACGGCGACGTCGACGGTGCCGGCGATATCGGACTCTCGGGGTCAAAGATCACCTTGTCGGGCAATGACCAATGGGGTGCAGCCGTCAGCGTGACGACCACCACCGACAGCAATGGCAACTACAAGTTCGAGAACCTGCCTCCGTCGGGCCCTGCCGGTTACACCCTGACCCAGGACCAGACCACGGTCGCTTCGAGCTACCAGAATGGTCTGCCGCGCGCCAATGAGCCGCGTGCAAATCGCAATGGCCTGAGCACGGGTGTCACCCATGCAGCGGGCTTCGTGGTGGAGAACCCGACAGGTGGCACTACCAGTGTGATCGCAGGGCTGGTGTTGGCACATGACGCTGCTGGCGTGGAATTCGATTTCCCGGAGATCAAGCAGTACGTCCTCAGCGGCTTCGTCTTTGCCGATTACACCCGCAACGACGTCTACGTTGCTGGCGGTGCAAGCAAAGACATGCCGATCGCCGGTGCCACCGTCGAACTGTTGGAATGGGACCCGTTGACCTCGGCGTACAAGCCCACCGGTGCCCCGGCGACCACGCTGGCCAATGGCAGCTACTCGTTCACTGGGCTGAGTGCGACCAAGACCTATGCCCTGCGCCAGCCGCTGCCCGCAGCGACTTCGACGGTGACCTATTTCAATCTGGAATCGGCCGTCAAGCCTGGGACGATTGAAGGTGTTGCGTGTGCAACGACGGTTTGCCGGCCGGTGACAGCCAGCACCTCGGGTGACCCGGCGTTCACTGACCGCATCGAAGGCATCCAGCTCACTGGTGATGGTGCGAACTTCAATTTCGGTGAGACCGTTGGGGTCTCGGTGAGTGGCACCGTGTTCTACGACGTCAACAACGACGGCGTGAAGGCAAGCTCGGGTGAACCCGGTATCGCCGGCGTCGAAATCAAGCTGGTGGGTACTGACGACCTTGGCCAGCCGGTCGACCAGACGTACACCACGGTTGCTGCGGATAACGGCGCATTCAAGTTTGAAGGCCTGCGTCCGGGCACCTATACGTTGGTGGAACCGGAACAGCCGGCCGGCACCGCGCAGGGCATTACCACGCCCGGCAAGCTGGCCAGCACCAGTGCAAGCAGCGGTACCGCCAGCAACAATGCGTCGCCGGAATCGAGCAAGATCGCCGGCATCAACCTGCTCACGCCTGGCGATGCCTCAAACGAGAACCTGTTCGGCGAGATTCCGACCAATAGCGGAATCTCCGGCAAGGTTTGGCTGGACACCAACAATGACGGCGTCATCGATCCGGGCGAAACCGGCCTTGCCGGTGTCGTGTTGGAGCTGTCCGGCATCGATGTAAACAACAACCCCGTCTCAAGGACTTTCACCACCTTGGCCGATGGTGAGTACGCGTTCCTGAATCTGCCGCCGGGTACTTACAAGGTGGAGGAGAAGAACCAGGCCGTGGGTACGCTGGATGGCAAGACCAGGATCGGCAACGTCGGCGGCACGCCGATGGGTATGCAGGGTCAGCCCGATGGCACGGCGACTGCTTCGAATCCGTCCAACATCGATGTCATCAAGGTGGATGTGGGCGAGTTCTCCGTGCAGAACAATTTCGGTGAAATCCCGGCGGGCCTTATTTCCGGTTTCGTCTACAACGACGGCAACGATGACGGCATCAAGGACAGTGATGAGGGCGGTTACGCTGGCATCACCATTACCCTGACCGGCACCGATGACCTGGGTAACCCGGTTACCACGACGGTGACCACCAATCCGGACGGCAGCTACAGCTTCCCGGATCTGCGTCCGGGCACCTATGAGGTGGCCGAAGGCCCGCCGCCGCCGGAAACGCTCAACGGCAAGACCACTGCTGGCACGGTGGGCGGTGGCGTGGGCAGCAATCCGACGCCGACGACCTCGCTCATCAGCAACATCGTGCTGACGCCGGGTACCCAGTCGGTCGACAACAACTTCGGCGAGATCGGCGATTCGCCGGACATGCTGGTGAGCAAGTCGTCCAACACGGTGAAGTTCACCGTCAACAACGTGGCCAGCTACACCATCCGTGTACGCAATGGCGGACAGAAGCCGTCGTTCGGTGAGTACATCGTCAAGGATCGCCTGCCGGTGGGCCTGAGCCTGGCCGAGGTTCCGGCCGGCAACGGCTGGACCTGTTCCGGTGCCGTTGGTGATGCGCGCTTTGAATGCCGCAGCTCGGAAGTGATCAATGCTGGTGCTACCTCGTTGTCCGACATTACCGTCAAGGCCAATGTGTCGGCCGAAGCGGCCAAGGCCGGCACCGTCAACAACGCGGTGCTGATCGAAGGCGGCGGCGAAAACGAGTTCCGTACCCCGACCACCACCGAGCGCAACAACTTCGAAGGTGACGTCAGCACGCTGCCCGTGTGCGATACCGCGATCACCCAGAACGTCTGCCGCGTGCCCAACCAGGTGCAGCTGTCGGCTTCGGTCGGCGGCACCGTGTGGTTCGATGTCGGCAGCGAGGACACGTTCCTCGACGGCGGCGATGAACGTCTGCAGTCGTGGATCGTCGAACTGCTGGATTCGGTCACCGGCGCTGTGTCGCAGTCCACCGTTACCGCGGTGGATGGCAGCTATCGCTTCGCCGACGTGATCCCTGGCGTGAAGTGGAACATCCAGTTCCGCGACCCGGCTTCCGGTGTGCTGTGGGCGTGGCCGGTGAACCAGGAAACCACCGGAGGCATGGGCATTGCGTGCGACGCACCGCGCGCCATCAACAACGACGGCGCCAGCGCCTGCCGTGTCAGTGAGAACGGCACCAGCCAGCTGCAGGTCGTGCTCGAAGCCGGCCAGCATCTGCCGCAGCAGAGCCTGCCGGTCGATCCGTCCGGTGTGGTGTATGACGCGGTTACGCGTGATCCGGTGCCGGGCTCCATCGTCACCATCGCACCGGTTGGCGTGTGCACCGGCTATGACCCGAAGACGGCCATCCTCAATGCCGGCGCAGGCGGTTACCGCGTGGAAGGCAATGCGGTGTCGATGACGGTTGGCAACAATGGCTATTACCAGTTCATGTTTGGTCCGGCCGCGCCGGCACGTTGCGAGTTCCAGCTGACGGTCACGCCGCCGGGTGGTTACCAGTTCGTGTCCTCGCTGATCCCGGCGGAGACGGGTTCGTTGTCGCCGCTGGGTGCAGCGGGCAGCAGTCATCTTGTGCAGCCGCAGACCGGTGCACCGACCGGTGCAGTGGGCACGCCGACCCAGTACTGGCTGACCCTGTTCGCAGGTTCGGCTACCGCCGGCATCGTGCATAACCACATCCCGCTGGACACCGCGCAGGCCACCGGCCTGGTCATCACCAAGACCGGTGATCGCCAGACCGCTGAAATCGGTGACACCGTGCAGTACACCATCACCGTGCGGCAGACCGCCGGCAGCGCGATGGCGACGGTCAACATCGTCGATACGCTGCCGCGTGGCTTCACCTACATCGACGGCACTGGCCGTGTCGGTGGGCGCGCCGTCGAAGATCCGTTCGGCAAGCCGGGCCCGCGCCTTGGCTTCAACCTCGGCCCGATCACCGTCGGTGGCCAGCTGGTGCTGACCTACCGCGTGCGTGTCGGCGTCGGTGCGCAGCAGGGCGATGGCATCAACCGTGCGCAGGCACATGGCTGCTCGATCACCGGTGGCTGCATCGATCCGGGCACGCTGACGCCGGTACCGGGTTCGGTGCCGTCCAACCGTGCCGAGTACCGCGTGCGTGTCACCGGTGGCGTGTTCACCGAGGAAGCCTGTGTACTGGGCAAGATCTTCGTGGACTGCAACAACAACCACGTGCAGGACGAGGAAGAGCTGGGCATCCCGGGCGTACGCATGTACTTCTCCAACGGCACCTGGATGATTTCCGATTCCGAAGGCAAGTACAGCTACTGCGGCCTGACCCCGCAGAGCCACACCCTGAAGGTGGACCCGTCCACCCTGCCGGTTGGCTCGCGCCTGACCACCAGCAGCAACCGCAACCTGGGTGATGCCGACAGCCTGTTCCTGGACCTGAAGAACGGTGAGCTGCACCGCGCCGACTTCGTCGAGGGCAGCTGCTCCAACCCGCTGCTGGAGCAGGTGAAGGCACGTCGTACCCAGGGTGAGGTGCGTGCACCGGAAACCGAGACCGGGCAGTCGCAGCTGCGCTTTGACAGCAAGCCGGTCCGTGCGCCGCAGCAGGCCACGGACTCGTCCAACCAGGGACCGATCGTGCAACCCCGACCCAACCCGCCCACCGCGGCGGCCCAGCAGGAGGTGCAGCCATGAGCCGCGCCGCCCTGCGCAAGATGCCGCGCGTGAGCCTGTTGGCCTGCGCGCTGGCAACCGCCTCGCTGCCGGTGCTGGCCCAGAACGTGGGCAGCAGCACCCGCTTCACCCCGGTGATCGGCGACAGCAGCACGCTGTATCCGCGTTCGCTGACCACCACCGATACGCCGCCGGAAGTGGTGGCTGCACGTTCGGGTGAGGCGGATTACAGCCGCAATGCCGGTGTCGATCGTGTCTCGGTGGAAGTGGACCGCGATGGCGTGCCCGCCGATGGCCAGACGCCGGTGCACATCACCGTGCATCTGCTCGGCGCCGACGGCAAGCCGCTGGCCGGCAAGTCCTTCGTCACCATCGAGAACAGCGGCGGTCGCATCCGCTTGCCGGGCTCGCGCACCGATGAGTTTGGTCCGGGTGCCAGCGACGCTGACAAGGTGATGCCAGGCGTGCAGGTGGAAGTGGAGAACGGCGTCGCCGAGTTCGACCTGATCGCCCCGCATGATCCGCAGGATGTGTTGCTGCGGATAACCGCTGGCGGTGAGACTGCCGAAGGCACGATCGGCTTCCTGCCGGAAATGCGTGAGCTGCTCGCCACCGGCTTGATCGAAGGCGTGCTGAACTTCCGCAACAAGTCCAACGCCAGCCTGATCTCGCCGGTGCAGCACCACGATGCCTTCGACCGCGACATCCGTCGTTGGGAGAAGCAGTTCAACAACGGCAAGGCCAGCGCCTCGGCGCGCACCGCGTTCTTCGTCAAGGGCCGCATCAAGGGTGAGTACCTGCTCACCGCCGCCTATGACTCGGACAAGGATGTGCGTGGCCGCCTGCTGCGTGACATCCAGCCGGAAGAGTTCTACCCGGTGTACGGCGATTCCTCGCTGCGTGGCTTCGATGCACGCTCGGCCGAACGCCTGTACGTGCGCGTGGACAACAAGCGCAGCTACCTGCTGTACGGTGATTTCCAGACCGGCGACAACCTGGCAACCAGCAGTGGCGTTGGTGGCAGTGGTCCGATCCCGCAGCGCAGCCTGAGTACCTATAACCGCACCGCGACCGGCCTGGGCTGGCACTTTGAAAGTGAGCGCGTGCGTACCAATGTGTTCGCCATCGAGGATTCGCTGCGGCAGATCATCGAGGAGTTCCGCAGCCAGGGCAGCGGCCCGTACGCACTGCGCAACAACGCCGTGCTGGAAGGCAGCGAGCGCGTCGAGATGATCGTGCGTGACCGCAACCAGCCTTCGCGCATCGTCACGGTCAAGCCGCTGGCACGGCTGGTGGATTACAGCTTCGAGCCGTTCTCCGGCCGCATCCTGCTCAACCAGTTCCTGCCCTCGTTCGACAGCGACCTGAATCCGGTCTCGCTGCGCATCACCTATGAACTCGATCAGCAGACCGAGAAGTTCTGGGTGGTGGGTGCAGATGGCCAGTACAAGCTGACCGACAAGCTGGAAGTCGGTGCATCGGCGGTCGAAGACCAGAACCCGTATGCCGAGTTCAAGATGGGCAGCGTCAACGCGGGCTACCGCTTCGGCCAGAACACCATGCTGGTGGCCGAGTTCGCGCGCACCCAGAGCGAGGTCAACACCAACTCGTTGAACCAGGTGACCTCGCAGGGCTTGAAGGACGTCACCGGTCAGGTCGAAGGCGACGCTTGGCGCGTTGAATTCGCCCACGACGGTGACAAGTTCGACGCACGTCTGTTCGGTGCGCGCACCGATCCGGAGTTCAACAACCAGGCTTCGCCGCTGTACGGCGGCCGTGGCGAATACAGCGGCCGCATGTCCTATGCCGTTGGCCCGCGCCTGGAGCTGTACGTTGAAGCCCTGCGCAGCGAAGACCGCAACCCGGATGGCGGCAAGCGTGATGCCGGCGGTGCCGGTGTGCGCGTCGCTGCCACCGAGCGCCTGACCCTGGACTTCGGCCTGCGCAGCATCCGCGAAACCATCGGCATCACCTCGCCGTGGTCTAGCACCGGCTACGGCCAGTTGTCCGGCCTGACCGGTGGCTTCGCCACCGGTTCGGGCGGCGGCGCACTGGGCTACGGCCAGCAGGCGCTGGACCCGGCCACCGGCCTGATGGTGATCAACAGCGGCAGCAACGGCGACACCATGACCAGCGACCTGCCGGTTGGCACCAAGCTGGAATCGGACAGCGCCCGTGTCGGCGTCGGTTACCGCTTCAACGACAAGTTCAGCGGCGGTGCCGAATACGAACAGAGCGTCAGCGGTGAAGACCGCAACCGCGTTGCCGCCGGCGTGGACTACCAGGTCTTCGAGCGCAGCCGCCTGTATGGCCGCTACGAGAAGCAGACCGGCCTGACCAGTGCCTACGGCATCACCACCACCGACCGCGAGGCCGATGCGCTGGTGTTCGGTATCGACAGCAGCTACATCCGCGACACCCAGGCGTTCTCCGAATACCGCCTGCGTGATGCGGTCAGCGGCCGTGATGTGCAGGCTGCCTCGGGTATCCGCAACAACTGGGATATCGCCAAGGGCCTGCGCCTGAGCAGCTCGATCGAACGCGTCAACGTGGTCGCCGGCGATACCGGTGACAGCACCGGCCTGGCGCTGGCCCTGGATTACAGTGCCAACCCGTTGTGGCGCGGCGCGATCCGTGCCGAGCACCGCATCTCCGAAGACGTGCCGGGCACCACCGACAGCAACGAGGCCTTCAAGACCACGCTGCTGCAGTTCATGGTTGCACGCAAGCTGAGCCGCGATTGGACCTTGTTGGGCCGCAACTACCTGCTGGCCACCAACTACGAAGAACGTGGCGACGTATTGCAGGACCGCTTCCAGATCGGCCTGGCCTACCGCGACACCGACCGCAACCGGATCAATGCCTTGATGCGCTACGAGTACAAGCTCGAGCGTGACGAAAGCGGCCTGACCCTGCTCAACGGCGACGTGGTGAGTGGCACCAGCCAGGATGTGCGCACCCGTGCGCATATTGTCTCCACCCATGCCGACTGGCATCCGTCGCGGCCGTGGTGGCTGACCGGCCGTATTGCCGGCAAGTGGCAGCGTGACCAGTTCGCCTATGGCGATGGCAGCCGTGTAAACAGCAGCTTCAACGCCGTACTGGTCTCCGGTCGTGTCGTGTATGACATCACCGAGAACTGGGACATCGGCGTGCTCGGCTCCACCTTCCGTGGCCAGTACGGCGCCAACCAGTTTGCCTACGGCATGGAAGTTGGCCGCCTGCTGCGGCAGAACCTGTGGCTGTCGGCCGGTTACAACTGGACCGGCTTCGAAGGCGACAGTGATCTCAATGGCTACGAGTACACGCAGCAGGGCTTCTTCCTGCGCCTGCGCTTCAAGTTCGACGAAGACCTTTTCCGTCGGGACCCGGTCCGCTACCGCGACCCGGCCCGCTGAGGACGACACCATGACCGTTATGCAAACCAAGAACCGTCCGCTGCGCAGCTTGCTGGCTGTTGCCGTCTTCGCTGTCGCCGGCACCGCCGGCGCCCAGCAGACCCAGCTCAACCCGCAGGCCAAGCGCATCAGCGATGAAGCCATCCACGCCGACCTGCAGTCGTACGAAGCGACCCAGGGCCGCATCCAGGCGCTCAACGATGGTGGTCGCCCGATCCGCGACTACCACCTGTCCAAGGCGCAGTGCTGGCTGGACGTTTCCTTCCACGAGTACACCCGCAACGACCGCAGCGCCTTCCCGCAGGAAGCGCTGACCGAGTCGGAGAAGCTGATCGTGGACATGGAGAACGGCGTCTCGCCGATCCCCACCGACACCGCCCTGGTCAACGGCGCCAAGTACCTGCGTGCCGATCTGTGGGAACGCCTGAAGGTCATCCACGGCACGCCGGGCTTCGCCTGCGCCTCGCAGAAGGTGGCCTGTGGTGAGGTGGAGCTGGTGCACGCCGGCAACGAGTTCAACCAGCAGCAGTGGCGTCACTCCAAGCCCTACATCCAGATCGCCGAAGACCTGGTCAACGAAGCCGAGACCGCAGCGCGCCTGTGCGGCGTCGACCCGGCTGGCCCGGTGGTCGCACCGGTCGTGACAGGCCCGTTGATTGCCAATGTGTTGTTCGAGTTCGACCGTAACGGCTACAAGGACATCCGCACCTACTCATTGGAGAGTGTGGACCGAGCGCTGGCCACCATCAGCAGCGAGAAGCGCGAACTGGCCGGGGTGACCCTGGTTGGCCATGCCGACCGCATGCAGGGTAACGGCTTCGACTACAACCAGGCCCTGTCCGAGCGTCGTGCCAAGACCGTGCGCGAGTTGCTGATCGGCCGTGGCGTGGCGGCGGACAAGATCCGCTACGAGTACCGCGGTGACACCCAGCAGGTGCAGCAGTGCGACGGCGTCAAGCCGCGTGCGGCCTTGCTGGAATGCCTGTTGCCGAACCGCCGGGTTGAAGTGCGGTTTGAACTGGCGCAGTAAGTTCAGCGCGAAGAGTTGATCAACAACGCCCCGGCAATGCCGGGGCGTTGTTCGTTTTGGGAGCCAAGTCTGGTTCCACATAGTCTCCGTGCGCAGGCGATCTGCTCCCTCCCTTGCACCGCAGGTGCAGGGGAGGGCTGGGGAGGGGTAGGCGAGCGCAGCTCGACGCTTTTTTCTTCAGACAGCACGGGCACGCCATGCGGAAGGCGCAACCAACTTTCATCGCCAACAGCACCCCTCCCCAACCCTCCCCTGTGCTGCGCACAAGGGAGGGAGCCAAGCCGCAGCTCCCGCAATCCCAAAACTCCAACCCGGCGGAATGGCTACACTGGACCGGCTAAGTCACACGGGAACTACCCTTGGTCTCCAGCTGGATCCTGCTCCTGGTCTCACTCTGCTATGCCGCCCTGCTGTTCGGCGTGGCGTGGTGGGGTGACCGTCGCCCGCTGTATCCGGACCGCCCCTGGCTGCGGCCGGTGGTCTACAGCCTGGCGCTGGCGGTCTATTGCTCGTCCTGGACCTTCTACGGTGCGGTCGGCTCGGCGGTGCGCTACGGCATCGGCTACCTGCCTATTTATCTAGGCCCGCTGCTGATGCTGATGTTCGGCTGGCGCATCATCGAGCGGCTGGCGCTGATTGCCCGCAGCGAGAATGTCGTGTCCATCGCCGACTTCATCTCCTCGCGCTTCGGCCGCTCGCGGCGCTTGGCGGCGTTGGTAGCGCTGATCGCGCTGATCGGTGTGGTGCCGTACCTGGCCCTGCAGTACAAGGCCGTGGCGATGAGCCTGCAGGTGCTGACCGGCGATGCCGCCGGCAAGGGCTTGCTGACCGATCCGGCACTGTATGTGGCACTGCTGATGGCCTTGTTCGCCATCCTGTTCGGCACCCGCCAGGTGGATGCCACCGAGCACCATTACGGCATGATGCTGGCCATCGCCGTGGAATCGATGATCAAGCTGTTGGCGATTGTCGCGGTTGGCGTATTTGCCTACGTGTGGCTGACCGACCGCGGCGAGTCGGTGGTGCAGTCCGCGCGTGCCTTGTTTGAAGGCATGCCGCCGGTCGGTTTCGTCTCGCAGACGCTGCTCAGTTTCCTAGCGCTGATCTGCCTGCCACGGCAGTTCCATGTGGCCGTGGTTGAATGCGGCAATGCCGGCGATGTGCGCAGCGCACGCTGGATGTTCGGCGGCTATCTGGTGCTGATCTCGCTGATGATCGTGCCAATTGCTACTGCCGGTGCGGCGATGTTCGGCACCGGCCTGGCCTCGGACGACACCCTGGTCCTGGCCTTGCCGATGTCTGCCGGCAGCACCACGCTGGCCCTGATCGCCTATATCGGTGGCTTCTCCGCCGCCACCGGCATGGTCATCGTTTCATCCATCGCGCTGGCGACGATGATCAGCAACGACCTGGTCATGCCGCTGCTGCTGCGCCGTAGTGGCGATCACCGTGAGGCTGCCAACGTCGCCTCGCGCGTGCTGTGGATACGGCGCATGGCGATCGTGCTGCTGGCCCTGGTGGCCTACGGTTATTACCGCGGCAGCAACGACGACACCATGCTCGCTGCCTACGGCCTGATGGCGTTCGCGGCGGTGGCGCAGTTCGCGCCCGGCCTGCTCGGTGGCCTGTACTGGCGTGGCGCCAGCCGCCGCGGCGTGGAAACCGGCATGTTGGTCGGCTTCCTGGTCTGGGCCTACACCTTGCTGGTGCCGGCATTGAGCCATGGTGGCTGGTTGGACGAGAGCCTGCTCACGCAGGGACCGTTCGGTATCGCTTGGCTCCGACCACAGCAGTTGTTCGGCCTGACCGGCTGGGATCCGCTTACCCACGGCACTTTCTGGTCGCTGTTGATCAATACGGTGACGATGATGCTGGTGTCGATGCGCTGGCGCCCCGATGTTGCCGAGCGCCTGCGCGCCGCGCCTTTCCTGGATCCCTATGCCAAGCGGCCGGTTGTGACCGGCGACTGGCCGGCGCACGTCAAGGTGCGTGACCTGCTGGCCCTGGCCACACGCGTCATTGGTGACAACCGCGCACGCCGCTCCTTCGGGGAACAGGCGCAGCTGCTGGACCGTGAATTCCAACCCGCCGCCGCCGCCGACCGCATCTGGGTGCAGTTCACCGAACGCCTGCTCGCTGCTTCCATCGGTGCTGCTTCCGCGCGTCTGCTGTTGACCAGCCTGCTGCGCGGCTCGGGCATGGACCTGGGCGAAGTGGTGGCGGTGCTGGACGAAGCAGGGCAGGAGCTGCGCTTCAACCGCGAGATCCTTTCCACCACGCTGGAGAACATCAGCGCCGGGGTCAGCGTGGTTGATCCAGAAATGCGCTTGACTGCTTGGAACAGGCGTTACCAGCTGATGTTCGGCTATCCGGACGGCATGCTCTACGTCGGTCGCCCGGTCGCTGACCTGATCCGTTACAACGCCGAACGCGGCGAGCTGGGTTCCGGCGATACCGAAGTGCAGATCAACCGTCGTATCGGTTATATGCGTGCCGGTTCACCGCACGTGTTCGAGCGTACCGGTGCCGACGGCAAGGTGATCGAACTGCGTGGCCAGGCATTGCCGGGTGGCGGTTATGTCACCAGTTACAACGACATCACCGACTTCAAGAATGCCGAACAGGCGCTGCTGGAAGCCAACGAGAACCTGGAACAGCGCGTGGCCGAGCGCTCGCAGGCTGCCGAAGCGGCGCAGCAGTCCAAGACGCGCTTTCTCGCCGCGATCAGTCATGACGTGCTGCAGCCTTTGAACGCGGCACGGCTGTTTGCGTCTGCGCTGCGCGACAGCCTGCATGAGACCGATGAACAGCGGCATCTGGCCGAGCGTGTTGACGCCTCATTGCGTGCCGCCGAAGAGTTGCTGGATGGATTGTTGGACGTGTCGCGACTGGATGCAGGTGGACTGCGCCCGACCATCAGCGAGTTCGACGCCAGCGTGCTGGTGCGCGAGCTTGCTGCGCAGTACACGCCGGTAGCCGCCGGTCGTGGCCTGCGCCTGCATGTGTTCGCACGCAATGCATGGGTGCGCAGCGATCGGCGCCTGCTGCGCCGCGTGCTGCAGAATTTCATGGCCAATGCGCTGCGTTACACCCGCAGCGGCCGCATCGTGTTGGCGCTGCGGGTGCGTGGTGACCAGGTCGAGCTGCAGGTGTGGGATACCGGCCCGGGGATTCCCGAGCACCACATGCAGCAGATCTTCAATGAGTTCCATCGCTACCAGCAGCCATTCGACTGGGGTGAGCAGGGCTTGGGTCTGGGCCTGTCGATCTGCCAACGCATCTCGCGCCTGCTTGATCATGGCTTGAATGCGCGCAGCCAGCCGGGCCACGGCAGCATGTTCTCGATCAGCTTGCCGCGGGTTGAAACACCGGCAGCACCGTTGCCGTCGCCGCGCCAGCAGACGGCTTTTGGTGGTGATGATTCACTGGCCGGCATGCGCGTGTTGTGCGTGGACAACGACCAGGAAATCCTCGATGGCATGCGCGCCTTGCTGGGTCGTTGGAAGGTGGAGGTCATCGCCGCCAGCACGGTGGACATGGCGCTGGAGAAGTTGAGCGAGAAGCCCGATGTGATGCTGGTGGATTACCACCTGCACGACAGGCTCGACGGTCTTGATACGTTGCTCGCCCTGCGTGAAGCTGCGCGCCGTCCCTTGCCGGGTGCCTTGCTGACCGCTGATGGTCGCGATGAATTGAAGCGCATGGCTCGCGAACGCGGCTACCGCGTACTGACCAAGCCGGTGAAGCCGGCATCGCTACGCGCCTTCCTGACTGCATTGCACGACCCGCGCCGACGCTAGCAGCCAGAACTGTAGTGCCGAGCCATGCTCGGCAGGGGCTTTACCAGCAAAAGCTGCCCTCACCCCAACCCCTCTCCCGTAGACGGGAGAGGGGCCAGGTTTCTGTAGTGCCGAGCCATGCTCGGCGGGGGCTTTACCGGCAAAAGCTGCCCTCACCCCAACCCCTCTCCCGCAAGCGGGAGAGGGGCTTTGAGCAAGGGCGGGATCTGTAGTGCCGAGCCATGCTCGGCAGGGGCTTTACCGGCAATGCCTCCAGCGCAGCACGGCTGCGCTCTACGGGTGGTAGCTCCGGCTTCGCAGCTTACCCCGCTCCCACAACAACGTTTGCAGCCGTCAGGTGCTCGTACAGGATCGCGCAGCCGATGATGATCAGGATCACGCCGCCAACGATTTCCGCGCGCTTGCCAACCACCGCCCCCAAGGCGCGGCCGAGCATGATGCCGATGGTCACCATGATCATCGTGCACAGGCCGATCACCAGCGCCACCACGCCGATATGCACGTCAAGGAAGGCCAGGCCGACACCAATCGCCATTGCATCGATGCTGGTTGCGAAGCCGGTGACGGCGAGGGTCCAGAAACTCTTGTGCTGTTCGCCGGCTTCGTCATCGTTGTCGGCTTCGGTTTCATCATCAGGCTTCAGGCCGGCGATGATCATGTGCGCACCGAGCACGCCAAGCAGGCCGAATGCGATCCAATGATCGAAGGCCTGCACGTACTGCGACGCGGCGCGGCCCAGCAGCCAGCCGATGATCGGGGTGATGGCCTCGATGACGCCGAAGATCAGACCTGCGCGTAGTGCATCAAGCAGGCGCGGCTTGCGCATTGCCGCACCCTTGCCAACCGCTGCGGCGAAGGCGTCGGTGGACATGGCGAAGCCAATCAGAACAATGGAGATGGGGGACATCAGGATTACCGGGTCGGGCGGACACAAACGGCATGCGTCGCGCCCAACCGTAGTTGCGCACGCATGCCGCTGGTCTCGCCAACCGGGTCTGGCTGCCCACACCACGGCGCAACGGCCGAGTATGTTGATGTGGGCGCTTCCAATAGCGGAAGCAGGCTACTCCCCAAGGGAGCGCGGATTGTAGCAGCAAGCGGCGAAAGCGGCTGCTTGGCCTGTTTGTTGGGGCGGCCTCCGCCGCGCCGGCCGGTGATTTGGGGGGGCCGCCCCCACGCCCACAAACAAAAGCAGGATTTTCCGCTACCGCTCAGTCTTCTTCCGGCGGTAGCACGATGGCGTCGTCGTCGATGGCCAGCTTGCCGGCCATCAGCACCGCCTGGGTGCGGTTGGTGACGCCGAGCTTGCGCAGGATGGCGGTGACGTGGGCCTTGATGGTGGCTTCGGACACGCCCAGGTCATAGGCGATCTGCTTGTTCAGGCGGCCTACGCCGAGCATCTGCAGCACGCGGAACTGCTGCGGGGTCAGCTCGCGCAGGCGCTGGCCGACTTCGCGTTCTTCGTTTGGGGTCGGCGGCACGTTGTGCGCCTCGGCCGGGGCCCAGCGCTCGCCATCGAGGATGGTGCCCAGCGCATGGCCGATGGTGTCCGAATCGGCGGATTTGGGAATGAAGCCAAATGCGCCATGGTCCAGTGCGCGCCGCATCACCGTGGCTTCTTCGCGTGCGGAGACCACCACGATGGGCAATTGCGGATGCAGCGAACGCAGATGCACCAGCGCGTTGAAGCCCTGCGCGCCGGGCATGTTGAGGTCCATCAGCACCAGGTCGGCATCGGGGTGTTGTTCGGCCAGTGCGTACAGCGCTTCCACGCTGTCGGCCTCCATCAGCTGCACGCCGGGGATGACGCGTTGCACCGCGCCCTTGAGGGCTTCGCGGAACAGCGGGTGGTCATCGGCAATGAGGAGGGTAGGCATATGCGATCCAATGCTGAAGTAAGGGGCGTGACGCCCTTCCGGTGAAACAGGATACCGGTACCGATGCTGATCCACGCCCTCCACATGGACCAACAGCCGGGGCACCGTGGTGCCCCGGGCTGGTAACGCTTAGCGAACCTTGCGCTCTTCCACCAGCGATGCGACCACCGATGGATCGGCCAGCGTGGAGGTATCACCGAGCTGGTCCGGCGCGTTCTCGGCGATCTTGCGCAGGATGCGGCGCATGATCTTGCCCGAGCGGGTCTTGGGCAGGCCCGGTGCCCACTGCAGGTGATCCGGTGCGGCGATCGGGCCGATTTCCTTGCGCACCCATGCCACCAGTTCCTTGAGCAGCTCGTCGGTCTGCGCTTCGCCGGCAATCAGGGTGACGTAGGCATAGATGCCCTGGCCCTTGATCTCATGCGGGAAGCCGACCACGGCCGCTTCGGCCACCTTCGGGTGCGAGACCAGCGCGCTTTCCACTTCGGCCGTGCCGATGCGGTGACCGGAGACGTTCATCACGTCATCAACGCGACCGGTGATCCAGTAATAGCCGTCTTCATCGCGACGGCAGCCGTCACCGGTGAAGTAGCTGCCCGGGTAGGTACGGAAGTAGGTGTCGATGAAACGCTGGTGGTCACCGTAGACGGTGCGCATCTGGCCCGGCCAGGAGTCGCGGATGATCAGATTGCCTTCGGTGGCGCCCTCCAGCGGCTCGCCGTCGGCGCTGACCAGGGCCGGCTGCACGCCGAAGAACGGCAGGGTTGCCGAGCCCGGCTTGAGGTCGGTTGCACCCGGCAGCGGCGAAATCAGGATGCCGCCGGTTTCGGTCTGCCACCAGGTGTCGACGATCGGGCAGCGGGCATCGCCAACCACGTCGTAATACCAGCGCCAGGCTTCCGGATTGATCGGCTCGCCAACGCTGCCGAGCAGGCGCAGGCTCTTGCGCGAGGTGCGCTTGACCGGTTCCTCGCCGTCGCGCATCAGCGCACGGATGGCGGTGGGCGCGGTGTAGAAGATGGTGACCTGGTGCTTGTCGATCACTTCCCAGAAACGCGAGGTGTTCGGGTAATTCGGCACGCCTTCGAACATCACCGAGGTGGCGCCGTTGGCCAACGGGCCGTAGACGATGTAGCTGTGACCGGTGACCCAGCCGACGTCGGCGGTGCACCAGTAGATGTCGTCCTCGCGCAGGTCGAACACCGCTTCGTGGGTATAGGCCGCGTACAGCAGGTAACCGCCGGTGGTGTGCAGCACGCCCTTGGGCTTGCCGGTGGAACCGGAGGTGTAGAGGATGAACAGCGGATCTTCGGCGTTCATGCGCTCGGGTTCGCACTCGGCCGGCTGGGTGTCCACCACATCGTGGAACCAGCGGTCACGCGGCGCCTGCATGTCGACCGCACCACCGGTGTGGCGCACGACCAGCACGGTTTCAACGGTGTTGGTGCCGGGCAGCTTTAGCGCGGCATCGACGTTGGCCTTCAGCGGCACCTTCTTGCCACCACGCAGGCCTTCGTCGGCGGTGATGATCAGCTTGCTGGCGCAGTCGCCGACGCGGTCGGCGATGGAGTTGGCGGCAAAGCCGCCGAATACCACCGAGTGGATGGCACCGACGCGGGCGCAGGCCAGCATCGCCACCGCGGCGTCGACGATCATCGGCAGGTAGATGGTGACGCGGTCACCCTTCTTGATGCCGAGGCTGCGCAGCGCATTGCCGAGGCGGCAGACGCGCTGGTGCAGCTCGCGGTAGGTGACCTTCTGTGCCGGGCTGTCCGGGCCATCGGCCTCGAACAGGATGGCGGTCTTGTCACCGCGCGTGGCCAGCTGCCGGTCCAGGCAGTTGACGCTGACGTTGAGTTCGCCGTCCTCGAACCACTTGATGCGGAAATCGTCGAGCTGATAGCTGACGTTCTTGATCTTGGTCGGCTTCTTGTACCAGTCCAGTCGCTCGGCCGCCTTGGCCCAGAACGCATCGGGGTTTTCGACCGATTCGCGGTACAGCTGCTGGTACGTGTTCTTGTCGATCCGTGCCTTCTCGGCGAACGCGGAATCAACGGGATATACATCAGTCATGGCAACCCTCACCTTTGCACTTGTAACCAATGAATGAGCCATGTCGTGGGACAGGGCCGGACACCCCAAGTGTGCCGCATCCACCCCACCTCGCGCTGGATCTTCTGTTAGACGATGGTCGAACAGACGCTTGCTTACGACTAATGGCGAATAGCGGGCCGACGCCATGCCCGCGCACGCTGGCTGCGACCGTGCAACCGGCGCGGACCGTTCATCAGCCTGGAGAGAGGCAGTCCCAATGAATCGAAACATCCTGAAAACGGCCCGCCGGCCACTCGCCGCAGCCCTGTTCGTCGCGCTGGTCGCGCCGGGCATGGCCTTCGCCGAGACCGCGAAAGAGAAGGCGCTGGAAGCACGCGTCGCCGACCTTGAGCGGCAGGTGCAGTTGCTGTTGTCCACCCAGCAGCAACAGCAGGGCGCCATCGCCCAGACCCAGAGTGAAGTGGTGCAGGTGCGCAGCGCACAGGCCGAGCGCACCGCCGCGCCCGCCGTGCCGGCTGGCAAGCAGCCGATTCAGCTGACCACCATCACCCCGGGCGCCGCACCGGGCACCACCTTCAAGGTGGGCGGCTTCATCAAGGCCGATTTCCTGGCCACCCGTACCGGCGATGGTCAGCTGGCCGACGACGCCACCGGCCGCGCGCTGTACCTGCCGGGGCAGACGCCGGTGCATGGCGCTGGTGGCTCGGGCAAGGCCTCGGACGTGGATTACAACGCTCATGCCAAGTTCTCGCGCTTCAACCTGGGCGTGGACAATGTGGCCGAGAACGGCGACAAGGCTGGTGCGTTCCTGGAGATGGATTTCTTCGGCAACTCGCTGGGCAACCAGACCGCGACCAACACCTACGGTGTCACCGTCCGCCACGCCTACATGTACTGGAACAAGTGGTTGGCCGGCCAGACCTGGTCCAACTTCATGGACGCCGCCTCCATCCCCGAAGCGGCTGACTTCGTCGGCCCCACCGATGGCGTGGTGTTCGTGCGCCAGGCGCAGATCCGTTACACCAACGGCGGCCTGAGCGTTGCCCTGGAAAACCCGGAAACCACCTCGCTCACCGGCACCTTCAACCCGATCACCAACAAGTGGAACGTGCCGGCGGTTGCCAACTCCGACCGTGGCGCGCTGCCCGACCTGACCGTGCGTTACGGCTGGAAGGGTGACTGGGGTACCTTCGGCGTGGCCGGCCTGGTGCGCCAGCTCAAGCTCGACAACCAGGCCACCGGTGCCGATGCCAGCAAGGTGGCCGGCGGCATCACCCTTGGCGGCAAGTGGCTGATGGGCGACGCTGACACCCTGCATTACCAGCTGACCGGTGGCGAAGGCATTTCGCGCTACATCGGCCTGGGGATCACCGCCGACAGCGGCTATGACGCGATCCGCGACGAGATCGATCCGACCGGTGTGGTTGCCGGCTATGTCGGCTGGCGCCATGCCTTCACCCCGAAGCTGCGCACCAACCTGATCTACGCACGCAGCGACTACGACAACAATGCCTCCATCACCGGTGACCTGGTGACCAAGAGCGTGCAGTCGATCCGCGGCAACATCTTCTACACGCCGATGCCCAAGGTCGATGTCGGTGCCGAGCTGATGTACGGCGTGCGCGAGATCGAGAACGGCAAGAAGGGCGATATCAGCCGCGTGCAGTTCACCACCAAGTACAGCTTCTGACCCATCCGGTAGCGGCGCTGCAGTAGCGCCGCTACCGCGTCTGAAAAAGTAGTACGCCCCATCTCCCTACCCCCACGGGGAGCACTCATGTGACCGTCAAGGCATCTCCGCATGCCGTGGCGTTCGTATTCCCAACGCCTGGAGAATTCCGATGAATGCTTCCGTCGATCCCCGTGTAGAGCGGATCGCCTCCAACCCGAAATACCAACGGTTGCGCAGCACGCGCAACAAGCTGGGTTGGTTCCTGACCATCCTGATGCTGCTGGGGTATTACGGCTATATCGGCCTGATCGCCTTCGACAAGGCCTTCCTGGCCACGCCGATCGGTGCCGGCAAGATCACCACCGTCGGCATTCCGATCGCCTTGGGCTTGATGGTGTTCACCATCGTCATCACTGGCTTCTACGTGCGCCGTGCCAACAAGGAATTCGACAAGTTGACCGAAGAGATCGTGGAGGAAGCGCAATGAACCACTCCTTCCTGCGAACCGGCGCGCTGCTCGGTCTGCTGATCGCCAGCGGTGCGGCCATGGCCGCCGGTGGCGACATCGGGCAGACCGTGCGCCAGCCGACCAACTGGACCGCGATCATCATGTTCGCCACCTTCGTGGTGTTCACGCTTGGCATCACCAAGTGGGCCGCTGGCCGCACCAAGTCGGCGTCCGACTTCTACACCGCCGGTGGCGGCATCACCGGTTTCCAGAACGGTCTGGCCATCGCCGGTGACTACATGTCGGCAGCCTCGTTCCTCGGCATCACCGCTGCGGTGATGACCAACGGCTATGACGGTTTGATCTACGCATTGGGCTTCCTGGTCGGTTGGCCGATCCTGACCTTCCTGATGGCAGAACGCCTGCGCAACCTCGGTCGCTTCACCTTCGCCGACGTTGCTGGCTACCGCTTCCAGGCCAAACCCATTCGCATGTTCGCGGCATCGGGCACGCTGGTGGTGGTGCTGTTCTACCTGATCGCGCAGATGGTCGGTGCCGGTGCGCTGATCAAGCTGCTGTTCGGCCTGGACTACTGGATCGCAGTGGCGCTGGTCGGCGTGTTGATGATGGTCTACGTGCTGTTCGGCGGCATGACTGCAACCACCTGGGTGCAGATCATCAAGGCCTGCCTGTTGCTGTCCGGCGTGACCTTCATGGCCGTGATGGTGATGTGGCACTTCAACTTCAGCTTCGAGGCGTTGTTCAGCGAGGCGGTGCGGGTCAAGACCCAGATCGCAGCCAACGGCGGCAAGAGTGCGGAGGAAGCGGCCAGTACCGGCCTGGCGATAATGGGGCCTGGTGGCTTCGTCAAGGATCCGATCTCGGCAATCTCGTTCGGCATGGCACTGATGTTCGGTACCGCCGGCCTGCCGCACATCCTGATGCGCTTCTTCACCGTTCCCGATGCAAAGCAGGCACGCAAGTCGGTGCTGTGGGCAACCACCTGGATCGGCTACTTCTACATCCTGATCTTCATCATCGGCTTCGGTGCGATCGCACTGGTGCTGACCAATCCGGAGTACGCGGATCCGGTCACCGGCACCATCCAGGGCGGCCCGAACATGGCAGCCGTGCTGGTCGGCAAGGCCGTTGGCGGCAACCTGTTCATGGGCTTCATCTCGGCCGTGGCCTTCGCCACCATCCTGGCCGTGGTTGCTGGCCTGACGCTGTCCGGTGCATCGGCGGTGTCGCATGACCTGTACGCCACCGTGTTCAAGAAGGGCAACCCGGAGCCGGGCTCGGAGCTGCGTGTATCGCGCGTCACCACCTTGGCACTGGGCGTGATCGCAGTGCTGCTGGGTATCGTGTTCGAGAAGCAGAACGTGGCCTTCATGGTGTCGCTGGCCTTCGCCATCGCCGCTTCGGCCAACTTCCCGGTGCTGATCCTGTCGCTGCTGTGGAAGGACTGCACCACCCGTGGTGCGGTGATTGGTGGCTCGTTGGGCTTGGCCTCGTCGCTGATCCTGACCCTGCTGTCACCGTCGGTATGGGTGGACACGCTGGGCAATGCGGCCGGCAGTGCGCCGTTCCCGTATACCAGCCCGGCACTGTTCTCGATGACGATTGCCTTCGTCAGCATCTGGTTCTTCTCGATCACCGACAAGAGCAAGAACGCACAGGCCGAGCGTGCCGCCTACCCGGCACAGGAAGTGCGTGCCGAGACCGGCATTGGTGCGAGCAAGGCTTCGTCGCACTAAGCATTGGTAACGTTTGAAACAACGGCCAGCCTTGTGCTGGCCGTTGTCGTTTGAGCGGTCGGTATCGGGGTTTTCCCTGATGCGGGGCGGGAAGCTGGCTTCCTAAGATGCGAGGAGGGGAAATCCGCATTGTCAGGTCAGCAGTTCCACTTCCAGCTTTCTGCGAGGAGCCGTATGCCGTGCCGTATCGCCAGAACCACGTTGTCCACGGGCATCGCCCTGATCATCGCCGGCAGCCTGCCCAGCGCCTTTGCCCAATCGACCGATGCCAAAACTGAGCAAGCCACCGACAAGGTGGTGGATATCGGCAGCGTCAACGTCACCGCATCCGGCTCGCGTATCGACCGGCCGGGCTTCAACGCGCCAACGCCGACGGTGAAGGTGACGCCGGAGGACCTGCAGCTTTCAACCCACACCAACATCGCCGCAGCACTCAATGACCTGCCGCAGTTCCGTGGCACGGTGTCGCCACAGACCCATACCACCGGGGTGGATGCGGCACGGGCGCCGGTCGACCTGCGCGGCCTGGGTGTCAGCCGTACCCTGGTGCTGCTGGATGGGCGACGCTTCTCCAGCGACAACGATCTGGCCAGCATTCCGTCGATCCTGATCAGTGGCGTGGACGTGGTTACCGGCGGTGCCTCTGCCGCCTGGGGCTCGGGCGCGGTTGCTGGTGTGGTCAACGTGCAGCTGGACAGCCAGCTGGTCGGCACCAAAATCGACGTGCAGGGCGGCATGTCCTCGCGCTCGGACAACCAGAAGCAGTACGTCTCGGCTGCTACCGGTTTCGAGATCGCACAGGGCCGCGGCCATGTCGTCATCGGCGGCGAGGCGCTGAACAACGACGGCATCCTGCCCAAATCATCGCGGTCTTGGCTGGGCCGCACCGCGCAGCTGTCCAATGGCGACGGCACGTTCACGATGAAAGACAATGTTGGCTACGGCAATGCCGCCATCGGTGGTTTGATCACCACCGGCGTGCTGGCTGGGCAGGCCTTCAATCCGGATGGCAGCCTGCGTGCGTTCCCAGGCTATACCGGTGCGTCGCTGATCCAGGGCGGCGAGAGCCCGAGCAATGACGACATCAGTTCACTGATGACGCCGCAGCGCCGCTACAACGTGCTGGGCAGGTTGTCGTGGAACCTCACCGACAACACCAGCCTGACCATGGACGTGCGCCACTCGCGCAGCTGGAACCGCTTCCCGTGGTTCGGCGACCACAACCGTGGCACCGGCCTGAAGATCGGCGTGGACAACGCCTTCCTGCCGACCGCCGTGCGCGATGCGCTGGTGGCGGCCGGCGAGACCAGCTTTGGCCTTGGCCGCTTCAACAGCGACTTTGCCTTTCCCGATATTGATTACGACCGTCGCACCACCCAGTTCACCGTGGCGCTGGATGGCGTGGTCGGCGACAACTGGCGCTGGAGCGGCTATTACAGCCACGGTGACAACCAGTCCGATCTGGCCGCGCCGGGCTTCCTGCTGACCAGCAACTACCGCGACGCAGTGGATGCGGTGATCGATCCGGTCAGCGGCAAACCGGTGTGCAGGGTGACCCTGACGAATCCCAACTCCGGTTGCGTGCCGATCAACCTGATCGGCAATGGCGCACCCTCGGCGGAGGCGGCTGCCTATGTCACCGGCACGCCCAGGCGCATGACCAATACCAAGCTCGATGCCGCCGGCCTGGACCTGCGTGGCGAGCCGTTCTCGCTGCCGGCAGGTGAGGTGTCGGTGGCGATGGGGCTGGAGGCGCGCAAGGAGCAGATCGATCAGAAAGTGGGCGCGCAGGATCTGACCAAGTCATTCAGTACCTGGAGCTCCTCGCCGATGGCCGGCAGCTTCCAGGTGCGCGAAGCCTTCGCCGAAGTGGCGGCACCGCTGCTGCGTGACATGCCGGTGCTGCGTGATCTGCAGGTCAACGCAGCGGCGCGTTTCAGCGACTACAACAGCTCCGGTGCGATCTGGTCGTGGAAGTACGGCATGACCAATGAGTTCTTCGATGGTTTCCGTGGCCGCTTCACCCGCTCGCGCGATATCCGTTCGGCCAACCTGTCGGAGATGTACACCACCAGCACCACCGGCTGGTCGACCATCAGCGATCCGCTGACCGGCACCTCGATCAGCGCGCTGGTGATCGGCGGCGGCAACCCGCTGCTGGACCCGGAGAAGGCCGACACGCTGACCGCCGGCTTCACCTGGGCGCCGGCCAGCGTGCCGGGGCTGATCATGTCGGTGGATTACTTCGACATCGAGATCAAGGACGTGATCACCCAGGTGTCGGCGCAGGAAACCGTGCTGCGCTGTATCGCCGGCAACCAGGCCATGTGCGGGCGCATCCAGCGCGATGGCAACGGCGAGATCGAGCGGATCAACTCCAACTACGTCAACCTGGCCGAATACCGCACCAACGGTGTCGACCTGGACCTGCTCTACAACCTGCCGGCGGCGAAGTTGTTCCCGGCGATGTCGGGCAATTTCCACACCCGCGTGCTGGCGACCTGGACCGATAATCTCACCACCTACGACGGCAAGAACACCTTCGAGTATGTGACCTCGCAGGGCCTGACCGGCGGCTCCGGCGTGCCACGCTGGCGGGCCAACGCGACCTTCGGCTGGCGCGGTGATCGCTATGGTGCACAGGCGCGGGCACGCTACATCTCGGCTGGTGTGTACAACAACCAGCTGGTGCTGACCAACGGCAACATCCCGTCCTATGTGTACTGGGATGTAGGTGGCAAGGCGCGCTTCGCGCTGGCGGGCGACAACGAAGTCGAGGTCTACGCCGATATCAGCAACCTGTTCGACAAGAAGTCCCCCTTGGGTGCGGTCGGCTCGCCGTACTACGACGTGGTTGGCCGTTACTTCACGCTTGGCGCGCGCATGCGTTTCTAGGGATGATGACTGCCGCCCAGTGATGGGCGGCAGTGTTCCGTTTGCAGAGGACTCCATATGTACCAGCTCCAGCACCATCGCCGTCGCTCCCCATCGCGTCCACGCCTGCGCGCGCTGTTCGTGGCACCACTGCTGGCCTGCATGTTGCTGCCAGCGATGGCTGCCACCAAGCCTGCACCCAGCCAGGGCCTGCAGACCGAAGCGCAACGCCTGGCGGCACTGTTACCTGGTCAGCTCGGCGCGGCCATCGTCCATCTGGAAAGCGGCCGCAGCGTCTACCTCGATGCCGATCGCGCCTTCCCGATGGCCAGCACGATGAAAGTGCCAGTGGCCGTGCACATCCTCAAACTGGTGGACGAAGGCAAGCTCACGCTGCAGCAGCAGGTGACGCTGGGCACGGACGATGTCTATCCAGAAATGGGCGGTCCGATGGACCTGCACCTGAGCGCCGGCTCAGCCATCACCGTGCGTGACCTGCTGCACATGATGATCACGGTCAGCGACAACAACGCCACCGACATCCTGATTCGTCTTGGCGGTGGCACCACGGCGGTGAATGCACGCATGCAGGCACTGGGCATCAGTGGTATGCGCGTGGATCGCTACATATGGGAACTGCTGGCCAACTACCGCGGCAATGACGCCTCGCAGGCCAAACCAATGGGGCCGGCGGCCTATGCCGAGCTGTCGCGCAGCGAGCGCAGCGAGGAGCTGCGGCGCGGCCACACCAATGCCTGGAATGAAGATCCGCGCGACACCAGCAGCGCTCGTGCGATGGCCACCCTGTTGCAGAAAGTCTGGCGTGGCGAGGTCCTGCAGCCAAGCTCGACCAAGCTGCTGCAGGACATCATGCTGGACACCCGCACCGGTGCCGCACGTCTGCGTGGCATGTTGCCGAAGGACACCCCGGTGGCGCACAAGACCGGCACGGTCGGTGACGTGATCAACGATGTTGGCGTGATCACGCTGCCGGGTGGACGTGGCCATGCCATCGTCACTGTATTCGTGCAGTCACGCGCCAGCAACGAGGAACGCGATGCGGCAATCGCACAGCTGGCCCGCGCTGCGCACGATTACTTTCTGTTCGTGCCTTGAGGGATCCAGCCTGCTCAGCCGGTGACGCTGAGCAGGCGCACCAACTGCGCGCGGTGGCCAACGTCGAGCTTGCGGTAGATTGCGCTGATCTGGCTCTCGATGGTCTTGCGCGAGCGTCGCAGGTGATTGGCGATCTCGTCATTGCGCATGCCGTTGAGTACCAGTTCGGCGACACGGGTCTCGGTCGGTGAGAGCCTTGACCATATCGGCGGGACAGTAGCTGGCACGGTGGACTCAGCCGGCAGCAGTGGCGTCAATCGCAGCAGATACATGGGATACAGGCCGTCTGCCTGGAGCCGACCTTGCAGGTTGATCTGTAGCTGCGTGCCAGGCAGATGCAGTGCCTGCTCTGCAAGAATGCTATCGCTGGTCTGGTCTGCGCGCCGCAACCAGCCGCGTAGTACCGAATTGATGGCGTCGGGAAAGCCGGCATGCCTGCTGCAATCTCCCAGCCAGTCCGCACATAACAGTTGCGCCGTAGGCGACAGGCTGATCAGGTGCAACTCAT
Organism: Stenotrophomonas sp. STEN023; assembly: GCF_056760135.1. NCBI lineage: Bacteria > Pseudomonadati > Pseudomonadota > Gammaproteobacteria > Lysobacterales > Lysobacteraceae > Stenotrophomonas > Stenotrophomonas sp. STEN023. The sequence goes on from NZ_JBRREF010000023.1 coordinate 52,236, forward strand.
GGTCGAGGATGATGTCGGCCTGGCTCTGCCGATCAAGCAGGGCCTGATAGATGCTGCGCCGTTCGTGCCGCAGCAAGCGCAAGCGCTGCAGGCCTGCACCCACAAGCTGGTGGAGCTCGTCGAGGAACTGCTGGTGGGCCGCGGTGATCAGCTCCTGACCGGCATGCATGCGGATGCTGAGCACCGCATCCAGCCCTTGCTCGCGCCAGAACGCCATGTGGATGAACTCGTTCCATCCAGGCGCGGGATTCTGCGCACGCAGCCGCTGCCGCGCATGCGCGTCGGTCGAGGCGATCTGCGACAGCGTGTACCAGTCGATGCGGGGATTGCGCTGCAGATAAGGAGCGGCAACCTCCAGGCTGCGCAATGGTCGCTCCTCGCCGGCGGCGCTGGCGCCGAGGAAATGCAGGCTGCGCTGTGGTTGATAGCTGCCGTTGATGTCGTACATCAAGGTGCATGAGTGGCAGGGCAGGTACTGATTGATCAAGTCCACGCAGGCGCGCCACAGCGAATGCAGATCCAGCGCCTGCAGCAGGCCACGCTTGGCCTGCACAGGACAGGCATCGGGGTTCACTGCTATGTCGTGTTCGCGTCCCAGCATGGTGCGGCATGCCCTCGTGGTGGATCGCAGCGCTCATCTGCGGCGCGATGACCGGCCGAACCTGCATGATCTCTTCTAGCACCCACGGCGCGGAGCAGGCAAGCGCAGGTGTGGCTTCCGGATGATGCCCGCTGAGCAACTGCCCGCGAAGAGCACCCCTCTCCAACCCTCCGCTTCGCTGCGCGAAAGGGAGGGGGCAAAAGCGGCGTGCACGGGGGGCTTACAGGTCACGCGCCCTGCTCCCTCCCTTGCGCAACGCGCAGGGGAGGGCCGGGGAGGGGTAGAGCTCCATCGTCTTTGCTCCCGGCTTTGCGCAGCACATCACGCCCGCCTCGCAAACAATCCTTCACTCCTCAACACCCACAGGTTTACAGTGGCCGCTGATCTTGGGGAGGCACCATGGATCCACAGACCGATGGTTCAAATAATCTGCAGCAGCGGCTGACGCAGCTGCGCGCCGCTTGGCAGCAGCACAAGCCAGACTACACGCAGCGCCGTGACGACCTGCGCCGCCTGCGCGCCGCATTCAAGGCGCGCATTCCGGAAATGACCGAAGCGATTGCTGCCGACTTCGGCCATCGCTCGAAACACGAATCGGTGATCGCCGACGGCATGACCGTCACTGGCGAGATCGATCACCTGCTCTCGCACCTGCGTGGCTGGATGAAGCCGGAACGGATTGGTGTTGGCTGGCGCTTCTGGCCGGCACGGGCGCAGGTGCGACCGGTGCCGGTGGGTGTGGTCGGGGTGATCTCGCCATGGAACTACCCGGTCAATCTGGCGCTGGTGCCGTTGGCGACCGCGATCGCCGCTGGCAACCATGTGATGCTCAAGCCGTCCGAGCACACGCCGAACAGTTCGGCCTTCCTCCAGTGCTTGTTGGCCGAGGTGTTTCCTGCTGATCGGGTAGCGGTGGTGCAGGGCGATGCCAGTGTGGCTTCGGCGTTCTCGGGGCTGCCGTTCGACCATCTGGTGTTCACCGGCTCCACTGCGATTGGTCGCAAGGTGATGGCGGCCGCCGCGCAGCATCTGACCCCGTTGACCCTGGAGTTGGGCGGTAAATCGCCGGCCTTGGTGGCAGCGGACTATCCGGTGGAAGGTGCGGCGGCACGCTTGGCGACCGGCAAGTGGTTCAACGCCGGCCAGACCTGCATCGCACCGGACTACGTGTTGATCGATGAAGCGCGTATTGATGCCTTGGTTGCCGCGCTGCGTGCACAGGTGCGGCTGCGCTACGGCGATTTCAGCGATGCATCCGATTACAGCCGCATCATCAATGAAGGCCAGTACCAGCGTCTGCAGGGCTATGTGGATGACGCGCGTGCGCGTGGCTTGCAGGTATTGCCGCTGGCCGATATCGATGGCGAGCGTTCGCGTCGCGAGCGCTTGTTTCCGCCGACCTTGATCCTGCAACCGGGCGATGACGCGACGGTGATGCAGGACGAGATCTTCGGGCCGATCCTGCCGATCCGCAGCTATCGCTCACTGGATGAGGCCATCGCCACCATCAACGGCCGTGATCGGCCGTTGGCCCTGTATCCCTTCAGCCATGACAAGGCGACGGTGGAGAAGATCGTTGGCCAGACCATTGCCGGTGGCGTCACCGTCAACGACACCTTGCTGCATTTCGCGATCAACGGTTTGCCGTTTGGCGGCGTTGGCGCAAGCGGCATGGGCGCGTACCACGGCAAGGCCGGCTTCGATGCGATGAGCAAGCGTCTGCCGGTGCTGTGGCAGACCCGCCGGGCCGGCAGTGATCTGCTGCGGCCGCCGTACACACGGGTCGCGCGTTTCATCGAGATGATTTCGCGCTGAGCTAGAAAAGCCGCAACCAGGCACAGGGGGCCGGCTGCGGTGACCCCGGCACGAGGGAGAGGGAGCCGGGTGTCGAAAAGCGGGGGGTTGATAAATCGCGCAAGAAGCATGCGATCTGAAAGCCCCTCTCCCGCGCGCGGGAGAGGGGTTGGGGTGAGGGCGCTCTTGAAGCACGTGGAGCAAAAGCTTTGAAGCTTTAAAAGCTCCCCTCATCCGGCCTTCGGCCACCTTCTCCCGCAGGCGGGAGAAGGGAGACATCAAGCGTCATGCAGTCTGCTGGGCCAGCCTCAGCCGCCCAACTCATCCGCAATCCGCTGACGCAAGGTCTGCAGATCCTTCGCAAACGCCTCAATACCAGTAGCCAGCTTCTCCGTAGCCATCGGATCAGCCGCCATATCCGCATCGAACTTGGCCTCGTCGATCGCAGCGACGCTCACTGCTTCAGCAGCACCAGCAATCAACTTGCGCGGCAGCTCACCGAAATCAGCATCCAGCTTCTCCAGCAGGTCCGGCGAGATCGTCAAACGATCACAGCCAGCCAGCGCTTCAATCTGCGCGGTCGAACGGAACGAGGCGCCCATCACCACGGTGCTGGAGCCGCGGCGCTTGAACTCGGCGAACACGCCGCGCACGAACACCACGCCCGGGTCTTCATCAATGTTGGCCGGGGTCTGGCCGTTGGCCACGTACCAGTCCAGGATGCGGCCGACGAACGGCGAGATCAGGAAGGAGGCGGCTTCCGAGCAGGCCAGGGCCTGGGTCGGGTTGAAGATCAGGGTCAGGTTGCAGTCGATGCCTTCGGCCTGCAGCACGCGCGCGGCTTCCACGCCGGCCCAGGTGGCTGCGATCTTGATCAGCACCTTGCTGCGCGGCACGCCGGCCGCTTCGTACATGGCGATGAACTCGCGCGCCTTGGCAATCGTGGCCTCGGTGTTGTGTGCCTGGTCGGCATCCACCTCGGTGGAGACGCGGCCCGGCACCAGCTCGGCCAGCATGGTGCCGACGCCGACGGTCAGACGATCGACCACGGCATTGGCGATGGCCTGCTTGTCACCGCTTTGGGCACGGCCCCACTGCAGCTCGCGCTCGATCAGGCCGGCGTAGACCGGCAGGTCGAGGGCTTTCTTCACCAGCGTCGGGTTGGTGGTGCAGTCGACCGGGCGCAGGCGCTTGATGGCGTCGTAATCGCCGGTATCGGCGACGACGACGGACAGTTCGCGCAGCTGCGCGAGCTTGGATGCAGTGCTCATGATGTGCTCCGGATCAGGCGGTGGTGTCGCCAGCATCGGCGGCGGCGATGACAGCGGCGGTGTCCTGGTTGAAGGTCGGCGCGGCGAATGGCTGCGGGCCGGGGGTGCGACCAAACACAATGGGACGGGTGATGCCGCGGTAGCTGCCCAGCAAGGGGTGCTGCAGGGTGGTGATCATTTCCTCGGCCAGCACCTGCGGGTGCTCGAACATGTCCTCGACCTTGCGCGCAGCGGCGCACGGCACTTCTTCGCCGAACAGGGCTTCCCACTCCAGCGCGCTGCGTGCAGCCAGCGCGGCATGCAGCTTGGCCAGCAGTTCGTCGGAATGCTCGGCGCGCTTGCGCACGGTGTCGTAGCGCGGATCGCTGCCCATTGCCGGCAAGCCAATCTTGTCGCACAGCGCCTGCCAGAAGCGCGGCGTATTGGCCGAGATGTACAGATGACCGTGCGCGGTCGGATGGATGCCGGTGACACCGCCCGAACGCATGTCGCGGCCCACGCCTTCCGGCTCGCCTTCGGCCCAGATCATCCGTGCCGACTGCATGGTCAGCGCGCTGCGCAGCAGCGACACGCCCACGTACTGGCCTTCGCCACTGCGTTCACGTTCGAACAATGCCGAGGACACACCGGCAGCGACCAGCGCGGCGGCGTAGTAGTCGACCACCGAGCCGTACAGGATTTCCGGCGCGCCACCGGGCTTGCCCTGCATCGCGCACATGCCGGTCATGGTCTGCAGCACCTGGTCGTAGCCGGCCTTGTCCTTGAGTGGACCGTCCTCGCCGTAACCGGTGACCGCGCAATACACCAGGCGCGGGTTGATCTTGTTCAGGCTGTCGAAATCGATGCCCAGGCGGGCCGGCACGCTGGGGCGGAAGTTGTGCACCAGTACGTCGGCCTCGCGCACCAGGCGCATCAGCACCGCGCGCTGGTCGGCTTCCTTCAGGTCCAGTACCACGCCGCGCTTGGAGCGGTTCACGCCGAGGAAGGCGCGGCTCTCGGCTTCCAGCGTGGACGGGTATTTGCGCAGGTTGTCGCCAACCGGCGGTTCCACCTTGATCACTTCCGCGCCCTGGTCGGCCAGCAGGGTGCAGCCGTACGGCCCGGCGATATAGGCGCTCAGGTCCAGCACGCGCACGCCGCTGAGCGGGCCACGGGCACCATCGCGCTGGGCGATGTCGAACGGAGATGGGTTGTTGCTTGCTGACATGGGCTGCACTCGAATCCTTGATTGCAGTTTCCTCCCGGTGGATGGGAAGAAACATATCGTGCGGGTATTTTCAGCGAGGACAAAAAGCAGGTATCGCGGTGTCATCGCCTGCAAAACCGCCGCTGCCTTCACACTTATGGGTGGCAGGCAGCGGCGACTGGCTTATTGCGGGGCCAGTGACAGCCAGCTCAGGCGCCAGACGTCATGCTCGCGGCCACCGCAGCGGTAGTAAGGCTCGAACACCAGCGGCGCGCGGCTTTGCAGCTGCATCGTCACCGGCGCGCCTTCACCGTTGTCCTGGCCTACCTGCAGCCAGCGCGAAGGATCACCTTCCGGCAACTTCACGGTTTCATCGGTCTTGAAGCCATCGATCAGCGTGGTCGCATAGACCAGCGGGCCGTAGCTCAAGCCAACGTATTCCCAGCGCAGCACTTCCTGCGCCACCGGTGAACCGTCGGGTGCACGCGATTCCTGCACATTGATGTTGGCGGCGCGGTGCAGCTGCGGCTGCATCGGCAGCTGCACCGTGACCAAGTCACCGGCCTGCCACTGGCGCTGCAGCTGCACGTATCCGTCCGCAGCAAGCTGTACCGGCACATTGACACCATTGACCTGGATGCGTGCATCCTCGGCCCAGGCCGGGATGCGCAGGCCGATGCTGAAGCTGGCACTGTGCTCGGGCGTGACCCGCAGACTGATATCGCCGTTGAAGGGATAGCGGGTCTGCTGCTGCAGCACCACCTTGCCAGCGTCTGCATGATTGAGCGTGGCTTCGCCGGCGCCGTACAGGTTCACCCGCAGGCCGCCGTCGGCAGCGACGCCATAGGCGATCTGCGGCAGCTCTTCCACCGCCATCGCGCCAGACGACTTGCAGCAGCGCCAGTACGTTGTATGCACACGCTTGCCGTTGGGGAAGGTGTAGTAACACCAGTCCTCGCCGTTCGGTGCCATCGCTGCCAGCAGGTCGTTGTAGGCAGTGCGTTCCAGCTCATCGGCGTAACGCGCGTGGCCGCTGATGGCCAGCAGCTCACGGTTGAGCTGCATCCACGCCAGCACCGAGCAGGTTTCCACATAGGCCTGCGGGAAGAAGGTGCGCGGTGCGTTGAACACTTCGCGCGAGCGATGGGCAACGCCGCCCCACGGGCCGCCGCCCAGGGTCAGGTGCTGCTCGCGGATGTTGTTCCACAGGTTATCGATGGCCAGCTTGTAATCGGCCTTGCCGGTGGCCTTGTACAGCTTGGCCAGTCCAACAAGATTCCACGACAGCTGGTAGGCCTTGCCGGTTGCGATGAAGGCGGCGTCTTCGTTGGCGATGCCCTTGTCGAGCAGGGCCAGGCGCGGATTGGCGTTGGCCTGCTGCAGGATGGTCTCGGCCAATGCGAGATATCGCGGCTCGCCGGTGACCAGATACAGGTCGGCGGCCGGGTCCAGCAGCACCGTCGCCGACATGCCGTGGTGGTTGCCCAGCGTGGTGATGTCGATGCCCGATTCCAGCGCCTGCCAGCACAGGTCGGCGATGCGCCGCGCGGCTTGCAGGTAGCTGTCATCGCCCAGCGCACGCCAGGTTTCGAGGAAGCCGAGGATCAGGTAGCTGTGGGTCCAGATGTCCCAGGTGCGCAGCGCTGGCTCGCCGTTCCAGCTCTCGGGTTTTGGCGGCTGCGGCACGGTGAAACGGCGGTCGGCGGCGTAGTTGCCGAGATAGCCGTCGTCATCCTGCTGGCTGATCAACCAATCGGCGACGCGGCGCAGGTTGGCTTCCAGCTCGGGTTGGCTGCCCTGTGCAACCGCACGCGCGGTCGCCGACAGCCACTTGCCGGCGTGCTCGCCGTACCAGTCGCCTTCCTGGTTCTGCTGCTTATGCGCCTGGCCGAAGATGCTGATTGACGGGCTGGCTTCATCGACGATGAAGTGGCTCAGGCGTCCGCTGCGATTGGCCGTCAGCATCTGCCCGAACACGCCGTCCAGCTGCACCGCGCTGGGCGTGATCAGCTGCTGACCGATGGTGATGGCCGCACTCATGCCGCGTCCACCACGCAACGGAAGCCGAGCATGCCGCTGCGGTCCTTGGCCGGTGCCATCAGCAGGTACTTGCCGTGCTGGTCCAGGCGATAGGCCTGCGGGAAATACCAGTGCGAGGTCTGCGGCTGGTAGCTGGAGCCGCCGCGCAGGATCGCCGCACGGGTGTGCTCGTCGACGAACTCATCGGTCCACTGCCACACGTTGCCGACCAGATCCTCGACGCCGAACGGGCTGGCGCCCTGCGGATGCGCATCGACATCGGCCGGAGCCAGCAGGCGGCGGCCACGGTTGACCTGCGGCACACGGCTCTGGTCCCAGTCATTGCCCCACGGATAGGTTCGGCCATCGTTGCCCTGGGCGGCGTACTGCCACTCCCATTCGTGCGGCAGGCGCTTGCCGGCCCACGCGGCGTAGGCGCGTGCATCTTCCAACGATACCCAGATCACCGGCTTGCTGTCCCAGCCGGCGCGCGGTGCGCCATCCACCCAATGGGCGAGGAAGTTGATGTCATCGGCCGGGCGGTACGCGGTGGCGTCGATGAAAGCCTTGAACTGCGCATTGGTGACCGGATGGCGATCGATATGGAACGCGGGCATCTGCATCAGCTTGCGGTGGTGACGGCGCGGGCAATCTTCCCACGGGAACTGCACGTCCTGGCCGGCCCAGTTGAAGCCTTCGATCTCGATGCCGCCGACTGCGAACACGAACTCGCCAGCGGGGATGGTGACCATGCCGGTTGGTGCCGCAGCCTGCGCGGCGGTGGCCGGGATCTCGCGCAGCTGCTGCGGAATTGCCTTCCATGCGCCTGAGAAACTATTGAGCGGCTGTTCGGCACGTTTGGCGGCGGCGACCAGGAACGCATCGAGACCACCGACCACAGTGCCCGGCTGCACGCTCAGCACCGCGCCAAAGCCGCGCGCTTCCATCGGCAGCTCGATGATGGCCACCCCATCACGCACGGCCGGCGACAGCTCAACGCCGTGCCAGAGATCGTAGTAACGGGTGCCGTCCACATGCGGCAGGCCGATCTGCTCACCATTGACCGCGTATTCGTTGCGGTTGATCAAGGTGTGCAGGCTCAGGCCGTCGACCGGGAACTTGCTGGCGAAGATGCCGCCCTGGTAGCAGACCTGGTACGGCTCCCAATCCATCGCCACGATCAGCGCCGGGAACTGGCGATAGATCGATGCCATGCGGCGCAGGGTTTCACCATCGCGCGCGGTGAACTGGTTCCAGATGCCCCAGATGTTTTCCCAGGCGTTGTAGCCGATGCCGTTGAAGAAGCAGTACTGCAGGTCGTGGTTGCGGTTGCGCCCCCAGCGGTTTTCGTAATTGACCATGTGGCGCGGCTCCAGCCACTTCCACTTGGACACCGGCGGCACCGGGCCATCGGGTGCCTTCTTGCCCCAGCTCTGCACGTTCCAGATCAGCTGCTCTTCCGAGCTGATGGTGGACTCGGGCTGCACCACCACCGGGTTGCCGTTGGCATCGCAGGCGTCGAAGAACGCACGCGGCACGCCGTTGAAGGTGTCGCCGTTGATGCCGTCGGCACCGGTGGCCTTGATGATCTCGGCCAGGCCATCCCAATGGGTGACGCCCGGGTCACGGGTGCCGTGATCCCACGGCTTGGCCGGCAGGAACACGCGCACGCCACGCTTCTGGAATGCCTTCACCGCAGCGGTCAAACCTTCCAGGCCGCCCGGCAGCGTATGTGCCAGATCGAACTGGTTGCGGTCGTCGATGCCGATGTTCGGGTAGATGTACCAGATCAATACCGAGTCCAGCCCGCCGAAGCGTTCGATCAGATCGTCCAGGTATTTGTTGACGGTGTACTGCGCAGTCTCCACGTCGAAGAAATAACGGTCCTCGACCATCATCTGTGCGTGCACGAAGTTGCGCTGCGCCCACTGCAGTTCCGGCCGGCGGTAGTTCACGTCGGTATAGCCGATACGCACCAGGTGTTCCTGGCGCCAGTCCTTCAGCTCGGTCAACCAATCCGCAGCGCTGGCATTGGCATCGATCATCCAGCTGCCGATATCGGCGAACGGCCACGCCGGTGCCTTGCCCGGCGTGGGCAGGTAGCGGCCGGTGGTGACGTGCGAGAACTTGTACTCGGTGTGGATCACCTCACGCCCATGATCGGGGGAATCGTTGTCGTAATCGGGGGCGGGGTAGGGCGAAGTCATGGCAGTCATCCAACAAAAACGGGGGGAGGCGTAACGGTTACAGCGCGCACCATGCCGCAAGCGCGGCATGGGCGTCGGTGCCGGGCAGGCGGCTGGCGTCGGCCAGCAGCGCCTGTACTTCGGCATGTTCGGGAATACTGGATTGTGCACCCAGGCGCGTGCAGGCCAGTGCCGAGGCGGCGCTGGCGGCAAGCAGGGCCTGCTGCAGCGGTTCATCGCGGGCGAGCAGGGCGACCAAGGTGCCGCAGAAGGTGTCGCCGGCAGCCGTGGTATCGAGTGGTGAAATCGAGAACGCTGGCTGCACCAGGATCTGCCCATCGATGCGGGCCAGGCAGCCGCGCGCGCCAAGAGTGACGATCACGCAGGGAACATCCAACCGCGCCAAGCCGCTGGCCAGGTCCGGCGGGTTGCCGGCAACCACGGCCAACTCGCCTTCGTTGACGATCAGCATGTCCAGCTGTGCCAGCAGTTCGGCCGGCAATACCTGCGCCGGCGCAGCATTCAAGGCGACTTTCGCCCCGGCAGCGCGGGCGGCGGTTGCGTAGGCCTGTACCGAGGCCAGTGGCGATTCCAGCTGCAGCAGCAGCCACTGCACACCATCCAGTGACGGCAGGTGTTCGGGCAGCAGTGCCATGTTGGCGCCGGGGGCGACGGTGATGGCGTTCTCGGCATCATCGGACAGGCAGATGAAGGCGGTGCCAGTCGGCAGCTGCGTATCGCGCACGGCATGCAGCAGCACGCCAGCGTCGTTCAACGAGGCTTCAATTGGCTTGGCGAAGTCATCGGCACCCAGGGCAAGCAGCATCTGCGTGGCGGCGCCACCGGCACGCGCACAGGCCACGGCCTGGTTTGCCCCCTTGCCACCGGGAAAGGTACGGAATTCGCGGCCGAGCACGGTTTCGCCCGGTGCCGGCACATGCGCCGCACGCACCACGAAATCGAGATTGGCCGAGCCGGCGACAAGAACGGTGGAACTCATGGAATGGCCTGGTAGACGAGGTTGTAGAAACGGGTGGACGGTGAAGCAAGCGCCTTGTCACCGCTGGGCAGGTATTGCATCAGCAGGATCGCCACCAGCTTCTCCTTGCGGTCGATGGTGAAGTAGGTGGACGCGGCACCGGACCAGCCGAACTGGCCGACGCTGCCGAGCTTGCCGCGGTACGCCGGGTTGGTGATGACATAGCCGCCAAGGCCGAAGCCTTCGCCGGCCCCATAGCTGCTGATGGCCGGCTCGAAACCGCCGAGCTGGTCGCTCATCATCAGATCGACGGTCTTGCGCGCGAGCAGCTGCTGCCTCCCGCTGCGGCCATCATCGAGCAGCATGTGGGCGAATTTCAGGTAATCGGCGGCAGTGGAATACAGGCCGCCTGCGCCGCTGTCATAGCCCTTCAGGCGCACGCCCGGGTTACGCGCACTGAGCGTATCGGCCACGCGCAGACTGCCATCGTCGTTGCTGGTTGGCAGTTCGACCACACGACCACGCTGCGCCAGCGGCACTTCAAAACCGGTGTCGTGCATCGCCAGCGGGCTGAAGATGCGTTGTTGCAGGAACTGCGCGAACGGTTGTCCGCTGACCACCTCGACCACGCGTGCCAGCAGATCGGTATTGCTGCCTTCGTAATGGAAGTGGGTGCCGGGCGCATCTGCCAACGGCAGCGTGGACAGGCGGCGTGCAACGTCCTGCAGCGACGTCGCGCTGTCGACATCAGCCGCGGTCAACAGCTTGGTCGCCACGCGGTGCGTATCCGACGCTGCTGCAAAGCCGCTGGTATGGGTGAGCAGATGGCGCAGGGTAATCGCGCGCGGTGCATCTTCGGTCTGTGGATGTTGCAGGTCGCCACCGGTCACCACGGTGCGGTCGGCGAACTCGGGCAAGTAGCGCGACAGCGGATCGTCCAGCGACAGCTTGCCTTCTTCCAGCAGCATCAGCACGGCGACCGAGGTCACCGGCTTGGTCATTGAATAGATGCGGAAGATGCTGTCGGCCTGCATCGGCCGAGTGCCAGCGCTGTCGGCATGGCCGTAGTGGTTCTGGAACGCGATCTTGCCATCGTGCTCGACGATGGCGACCGCGCCCGGGAACTGGCCCGGCGCGGTGCTTGCCTGCAGAAAGCTGTCCAGTCGCTGCCAGCGCTCATCAGCGTGCAGCAGCGGTGCGGACAGGCATAGCAGGAGTGCGGCGCCACTGCGCAGCAAGCGGCTGCTGCGAGGTGTTGCGGTGGATTGATGCATGGCGGGCACTCCTGCGTTCATCAGCGGAACGTATACGAATAGCTCAGCGACACCACGCGGCCGCGACCGGCCCAGTAGTTCTGCCAGCCATCGCCCTGCGAGCCGCTGAGGATGTAGTACTTGTTGAACAGGTTGTCCACGCCCAGCGAGAACGTGCCGAAGCGCCCGGAATCATAATTCACGCCCAGATCCCACAGCGTGTAGCCGTTGATTTTCTCGTCGTAGTCGTACTCTTCGCCGTCATACGGACGTACCGCCGAGCTGGTCAGGTGACGATCACGCAGCATGCTGACGCCCAGGGTGGCATCCAGATTGGGCAGCGCCTTCCACACCAGCGCCATGTTGATCTTGTCGGGCGTCGCATCGAAGATGCCCAGCGGCTTCTTCAGCGGGCCGGCGTCGTAGCGGCCCTGCGGGTCCGGGCCCCAGAACGAGGTCCAGCCGCGCAGGTGGGTATACAGGCCGGTGATCTTGAAGGTATCGGTGAAGCGGAACTCGCCGCTCAACTCGATGCCTTTGATGTCGGTCGGGGCGCGGGTCATGATGAAGTCGCTGGTCAGCGGGTCAACTTCCAGCGATGCACCGAAGTCGGAAGTGGAGTGGTACCAGCTGCCGCTCAGCGCACCGCGCGAACCGCGCCAATTGAAGCCGATATCGATGTTGTCGACGATGATCGCCTGTAGGTCGAGGATGCCGGCCACGGTCTGGCCCGGGTAATTCACGTTGCGCAGCGGGATGCCGATATCCGGCAGGGTGAATCCCTTGCTGTAGGCGGTGAACAGCGAGAACTCATCGGTGACGCGCCAGATCGCACCCAGGTTGGGCAGGTTGGCGGTGTAGTCCAGGGTGCCGCCTTCGACGAAGGAATTGTTGCGGTAGGCGACGGTGGTATAGCTGTCGATGTCGAGCTTGCCATTCTCGCGGCGGAAGCCGCCGCTGACCGTGACCGGGCCGATATCCCAGGACAGCTGCGCGTACGGCGCCACGCTGCGGTAGTCCATCGGCGGCACCCAGACGCGGTCGGTCATCACCAGGCGCTGCTCGGCCACGTCCTGCACGAAGTCCACGCCGGTATGCAGCTCCAGGCCATCCACCGCGAAGATGCTGGGGCGCGTCCACGAGGTGCGCAGGCCCTTCTTGCGTGACTGGATCTCGGACTGGTCGAAGATGCGGTCGGCATCATCAGCCGGTGCCGGCTTCACCAGCTGGCGGTCAGCGCCGTTCTCCGGCAGGAAGCGCATGCCCTGCTTGGCCTGGAAGCCGACCAGGTCCAGCGTGCCGCCGTAGAAGTCGCTGTGGGTGTATTGCAGGCTGTATTGGATGAACTTGTTGAGCGCGTCGCGCTGGCCGTCGATGTGGCCCTTGATCGAGGTATTCGGCACCGGCGTGTCGCAGGGCGGCCAGTCATTCGGGCCCTTGCAGCCGACCAGCTGGATGTAGTCGCCGTTGCCGCCGATGTTGAAGTTGCTGTACGTGGCCTGCAGGCGCTGTTCGCCGTCTTCGCCGAAGTTGTAGCCGCCCTTCATGTACAGGTTGCGCGACTGCGAATCGGCCAGCGAACCGCTGGAATTCATGCCGATGCTGCGGCCCTTGGCGTCATAGGCCATGCCGCGCTCCAGCTGCGAGACGCTGGCCAGGAAGTCGTAGCTGTCCTGCTTGATCGCATGGCTCAGGCCCAGCTTCCAACCGACGCTGTCGTCGTTGAACTGGGTCTGGTAGCGGGCGCTGATGGTGGTCTCGCTGCCGATCTGCTCCGGCACCTTGGAGATGTAGTTGATCACGCCACCGGTGGCGCCAATGCCTTCGGCGGCGGACGGGCCATTGATCACTTCGATGCGGCCGATCACGCCCATGTCGGTGAAGGTGCCGTTGCGGGTGCCTTCGCGCAGTGGCGAGCCCTGCGGGATGCTGTCGAACAGGCGCAGCGGAATGCGCCCGCGCAGCGACTCACCGGAATTGGTCATCGCCTGCGAGGATTCGGCATAGCCTGGAATGGTGCGTGCCAGTACCGCGGTGTTGTCCTCGGTGATGATCAACGACTGTTTGATCTCTTCCGGAGTGATGATGGTGATGGCGCCGGGAATCTTGTCCACCGCCTTGGGCGCACGCACGCCGGTGACGATGACCCGGTCCAGCTCGGTGGCTTTTTTATCCTGCGCGCGCTTGTCAGCGCTGCGGCTGTCGTCTTCGTTTGCTGCCTGCATCTGCTGGGCCTGCACGCTGCTGCTGATCGCAGCGGCCAGGACCAGAACCCCCAACGCTACCGGTACCTTTTTCATGGTGTTTATCTCGTTTTTGTTTTAGATAAGACGTGCATGAACTGCTGCCGCGGACTGCGGCATTCCGATACTTCTGTTGGCTGCTGCATCCCTCCCGACGCAACTCCCCGACAAAGCCAGCCTAGGCGTGGACAGCGGGGCATTGAAGGCGGGGGGGCTAGCTTCAGACGTGAGGTTTTGTTGCTTGAAACAAGCTGTGGTTTTTTCTTGCAGTGCAACAAGAAAGGTTTTCTTGTTGCCGCCGGTAATCAGCTTTTGTGGGAGCGGCGTAAGCCGCGAAGCTGGAAAAGCATCCGCTACCGCGCATCCTGCAACTGCAGATACCTCGCCGCTGGAACGATGACCAGCTTCGCGGCATACGCCGCGCCCCCAAACAAAAAAAAACAAACACCAAACAAAAAACGCCCCACACATTCCAGTGGGGCCCCGTTTAAACAGCCGCAATAAGAAAATTAACCTGTGGGGGAGCCACC
>NZ_JBRREF010000024.1:0-65342 GCF_056760135.1 Stenotrophomonas sp. STEN023
CGTGATATCTACCGTTCCTGCCGCGCCGGCAGGCGATGTCGCGCTGATCGATGTCGCGCTGTTGACGGTATACGAAGCGTTGGTGGCGCCGAATCTGACCGCAGTCGCGCCTGTGAAGTTGGCACCGGTAATCGCCACGCTGGTCCCGCCGCCCACGACACCCGAGGTTGGTGAAACCGAAGATACGGTTGGCGCAGGGACAAAATAAGTGAACCGGTCTGCGCTGCTGACGGCACTGGTGCCACTTGGAGTCGTCACCGTGATGTCAACCACCCCGGCTGAACCACCTGGCGAAGTTGCGGTGATCGATGTCGCGCTGTTGACGGTATACGAAGCGTTGGTGGCGCCGAATCTGACCGCAGTCGCGCCGGTGAAATCGGCACCAGTGATCGTCACACTGGTACCGCCAGCAGTTGAACCGGAGGTCGGAGAAATGGCTGTGACTGCCGGGGGAGCGCCAGTGACGTTGATGGTCACCGTGATCGGCTGATTGTTCACGTCATACCAAATCACGTTGTTCGTGCCGGTATACCCCGGGCTTGGAGGCCTGTAGTAAATGGTGTCGGTTAAGGTCTGCCAGTCGATACCCTTGATACCGCCACCTTCTGCGGGCTGGTCTCCAATTTCTTGAAACGGGGCGGTGTAGGGACTGTCGCCTGAAAGACACGCAACGCGCTCACCAGCGGTGAACAAGTGTGCGTAGCTACCTGTTCGACCGTCATTGGTGATGTTCCATACAAAGGAGCAAGGCGCCGCATTGGCCACCTGTGCCATCAGGGCCAGAAGCAAAAATGCTGCGGTTCGAGTGGCCGTGGTGCGCTCTTTCAAGCCGCAAAGCCAACGAACCAGCCAGCCTTTGCCAGCACCTTCCATACCTGTTGCCATCTCCATCCCCTGTGTTTGTTTCACTTTAGGCGCGCGCCCGACGGCCAGCACTGCCGTTGCTGGAAGCTACCGGCGCAACCCGCCCGGCGTGGACGAGCCTTCACGCCCAGGCAAAGCCACCGACAGCACCTCAAAACCAAAGCATCCAAGAAAGGAACTTCTGTCGCGGCGATCCCCCTTCAACGGCAAATCACCCGCTGAGTCGCGAGCAACGCAGATGTCCTGCGGATCTTCACGCCAAGCTCTCCAACGGCGCTCGCGATGACCGCGCCTTACCGCAGCCGCGCGATTTCAACATGCAAACGTAAGAGCCCTCCCTCCCCCGACTCACAGCCGTGCTGGCGCCGAAAGGCAGGCACCTTGCGGTAGAGCTGGGGTACGGAAAACGCCTCCGTTCCCCCGATATTGGTATCGGCAATGACCATGTTCGCTTGAGTGGTACAAGTCGACACAGGCGCGCATGCCGCGGGACCTTCCCAGCCGGGAGGCAGCCAGCGGCGCCGCCAAAGCGGCTATTCGCGCAGATCCACCCGCACTACTGCCCCAAGCGACCGGGCCAGCACCATCGTCGACTGATGAGAGCCGTGCTGCGCCTGTGGACGCGGGAACATCGAAATGCACTGTGTAGCCGGACGATGCAACAAAACCGGCTACAACACGCTTCGCACGTTGGACAACGCTACGGCAATCTCAAATTCCACGTACCAGGCGGAAACCGATGCGTGCCGAGGTGACGTCCGAGTCCTGTGACTGCCGCCAGGCCGCGCGGGTCTGCTCCGGCGCGTTGGCCCAGTTGCCGCCACGGATCACCCGCTGCCGGCAGCCGGGGTTGTACCAGGCTGCGCCATCGGCCGGCGCGCGCCGGTAGCTGGCATGCCAGCAATCGGCCACCCACTCGCTGACGTTGCCGCTGATGTCGTGCAGGCCCCAGGCATTGGCGCGGAACATGGCCACCGGCGCGGTGCCCCAGAAGCCATCGCCATAGCCGACGAAGGCATTGTTCCAGTGCCGACCACTGGGCGATATATCCAGGCTGCCGGTGAAATTGCCGCTGTTCTCCGGTGGCGTCATCGAACGCCCCCACGGGAAGCGCCCCTGGCTGCCTGCACGCAATGCATATTCGAACTCTGATTCACTGGGCAACCGGTAATAGCGCCCGGTCTGATCGGACAGCCAGGCCGCATACGCCTCGGCATCGCGCACGCTGACGTGCATCACCGGGCTGTTGGGAGCAGCCTTGACGCCGTTGTAGTCGGATTGCCAATCCACCCCGCTGCGGCGAATGAAATTGCCGCTGCGCTCGTCATAGACGATGGAATGACCGCGCCGGGTCGCACGCGGGCGTGCTTTGGCCGCCTCCACGAAGCGACGGAAATCGGCCACGGTGACCTCGGTGATCGACATCGCAAAGCCACGCTCGAAGTTCACCAGATGCTGCGGACGCTCGGCATCGCTGCTGCCGATCTCGCCCTCGCCCGCCCCCATCTGGAAGCTGCCATACGGCACCACCACCATCTGCGGGCCACGACTGCCATCGGCCAAGGCATCACTGAACACTTGGCCTGGACGGAAACTGCCGTAGTGGGTGACCAGTTCGATACGTTCGCGCAGCAGGGCCACGGTGCGGTCACCGGGCAGCGCGATGCGCTCGGCCTGGGCCAGCTTCAGCCGCGCATCCTTCAAGCCCTTGGACGAGACCAGATCACGCAGCCCGCCTTCGCGCAGCGCATCGAGCTGGGCGGTGCGGATGCCCTCGATGCGCGCGCGGGCGTCCTTCAAGGTCACCGCTTCGCCGCGGATGGTGGTGGCCTTGTCCAGCCAGCGCGCGGCTGCCTCGAAATCCGTATCGATTGCCGCAGCGTGTTCCGCGCGGCGGATCAGCCCGCTTTCCACCGCAGCCAAACCCTGCCTTGCACGGCTATTGAGCGGATCAGTGGCCAGCACTTCGCGGAACGCCGCCTGCGCGCCGCCGCCATCCTCACCGAACTGATGCTGGCGCAGGGCCTGCTCACCGGCACGGTTCAGCGCCAACAGCCGCCGCGCCACTGCGATGCGTTGCTGCAGGGCCTGCTCGGCCTTGCCTTCCGGTGCCAGCGCCACCGCCACACCGGCGATCTCGGCAGCCTGCGCCAGCGCCAGCCGCTGGTTCTCAGGTTGCGCCATCAGCGCCGTGGCCTGCGCACGCAGGCGTTGCCGGGCCTTGTCCAGGCCCCGCTGCGCGGCGCGGTCCCCGGGCTGCCGGGCCAGGATTGCCAGATACAGCGGAATGGCGTCCTCGGCATCGCGGTAGAGCCGGTCTTCGGCCAGCGCCTTGTCGGCCGCCTTGCGCGCATCGGCCAGCTGCTCGGGCTGCAGGCTGACTTCCGGCGCGTTCCAGACCGGCAAAGCAGTGCTCTCCACCTCCACCGTAGGGTCCGGCGTTGCCGCCTCGGCCTTGGCAGCCGCAGCCGCCTCGGCTTCGGCGCGTGCCTCAGCCCTCGTCTCCAGCCGCTCGGCCAGGCTTGGCTTCTTCGCTGGCTCGGCATTTGGCGCAGCCAACGGCGGCTGCGGCGCGCTGCCGCTACACCCCGCCAACGCCAGCAACAGCGCCGTCAGACCCAACAATTGGCCGGTTTTACCCAAAAACGCCTCCATTACCTTGCACACTTTCCCGGGAGCGGCCCGACGTTAGGCTATTCTCGCCTGCCTGAGCAAACCCTGCAGTTGACGGAACCCCACGTGGCTTACTGGATCAAACACCCGGCGGAGTTGGAAGAACGCTACCGCCAGCGCCCGAGCCGGATCGGGCTGGACACCGAATTCATCCGCGAACGCACCTACTGGCCGCAGCTGGCCCTGGTACAGATGGCCGTTGGCGATGAAATCCTGCTGATCGACCCGCTGATACCCGGCATGTGCGAGGCACTGAAACCCTGGCTGACCGACACCTCGATCACCAAGGTCATGCACAGCGCCAGCGAAGACCTGGTCGCCTTCAAGTGTGCCTGCGACGCGCTGCCACGCCCACTGTTCGATACCCAGATCGGTGCCGCACTGGCCGGCATCGGCGGCGGCATGGGCTACCAGAAGCTGGTCGCCGAGGTAACCGGCGTCACCCTGCCCAAGGGCGAGACCCGCTCGGACTGGCTCAAGCGCCCGCTCAGCGACGCGCAGCTGGAATACGCCGCCGACGACGTCGAGTATCTGTTCGCCCTGCACGACACCATCAGCGCCAAGCTGCAGGCCGCAGGCCGCATGCAATGGCTGCAGGACGATGGCGAGCGCCTGCTGGCCAGCGTCGAGGGCGACGAAGGCGAGCATTGGCCGCACCTGTCGATGCGCTCCTCGCAGGTGCTGGAACGCGACGCCCAGCTGCGCCTGCTGCGGCTGCTGCGCTGGCGTGACCAGCAGGCACGCAGCAGTGACAAGCCGCGCAGCTGGATCCTGGACAATGAACTTGCCAACGTGCTCGCACGCACGCCGCCCGCCGACTACGACAGCATGCTAAAGCTGTTCGGCCGCTTCCCCAAGGCTCCGCGCAAACTGGCACAGCAGGTATGGGAAGCACTGAACACCCCGCTTGCCGACGAAGCCGAAGCTCCGATGGCCCTGCCAGCTACCGACAGCAACAAGAGCGCGCTCAAGCGCCTGCAGGACGCCGTCAGCAAGCGCACAGCGGAACTGGAACTGCCCGAAGGCCTGCTGGCCTCACGCAAGCACCTGGAAGCTTTGCTGGAAAGCGGAAACTGGCCAACCGCCCTTGCCGGCTGGCGCCGCGAACAGCTGGAACCCGTACTGCGCCCGTTGCTGCCAAGCAACTGAGCACCGAAGCCCCGACCAGGTCGGGGCCGCATCAGCTGTAGTGCCGAGCCATGCTCGGCAAAAACCACCAAAGAACCAGCAGAACCGCTCTTGTAGGAGCGGCGTAAGCCGCGAAGCAAACGATCCATCAGATCGCAAGCTCGCACTGCAAACTCGGCAACCCCAGCTTCGCGGCTCACGCCGCTCCCACAAACCGCAAACCCAAAGCACCAACACAACCGCAATCGGTGCAAATCCGGTGCAAAACAAACAACAAAAAAGGGCTCGCATTTCTGCGAACCCTTGAAATTTTGGTGGCCGAGGACGGAATCGAACCGCCGACACGGGGATTTTCAATCCCCTGCTCTACCAACTGAGCTACTCGGCCACTTTGTCTTGTTTTCGTCGGCGTTGCTGCCGTCGAGGAGGCGTATATTACGGAGCTATTTCGGTTTCGGCAAGCCAATTTCACAAAAATTTTCACATCCACCGAAAATTCCTCGAAATGCCTTGTGTAGCGAGACTTCCGCCGCTGCAGCCATCTCGCCACATGGCGAAAATTTCGCCAGAACGCCCACTTCCAGCGCAAAAACGCAAAGAAGCCGCATCATCCGATGCGGCTTCTTTGCTTGAAGATTTGGTGGAGCGGAGGAGGATCGAACTCCCGACCTTCGCATTGCGAACGCGACGCTCTCCCAGCTGAGCTACCGCCCCACACGGTGAACCGAGCATAGCGCTGTTGTCTGCGCTGCGCAAAACGTCCCTTGCAGGACTCGCAGCCGTTCGCCTACGCGAGGAGAGTAGTCCCCCGAGCGAAGAGCAGGATCAGTCCACCTACGGAGCCGGAGGAGCAAAGCAAAGACACCGTTTGCTAATCGACGGGTCCGCACGCTTGGACAACCGAAAGCACCGGCAGCCGATCACCCCGCAGCATCGCCACCCCAGGTCACCAAACGCGGATGATCCGTATCCGGCCTCGGCCTACACCGGCGTCCTATCTTGGCGGTAAGCCAACTTACGGAAGCCGGTTAAATGCGGGTCCAGCTGACCAAACGCCAGGTCGAGACCTATCAACCCCAAGAGCGTCCCAATGAAGTCCGCGATGCCCAAGTGCAAGGACTGATCTTGCGGGTGCAGCCGTCGGGCCATAAAGCTTGGATCGTGTCGTGGGCGCACGGGAAGCGACGCACCATCGGGCCTACGACTGCGATCCCATTGGATCTTGCCCGCACCCAAGTCACACACGCCATCGCTAAGTATCTGCAATCGGGCTTGCCCCGGATCGAACACAGCAACTCCCACGTCCCCGCACAGCCGCGTGAGCTGGCGTATCATCCGCGTATGGCACAGCGCTTCTTCCATCGCGGGATCGCTCTGCGTGTACCACTGCAGCAACAAGTGGATGCGCAGCATGGTCTCAAGTCGATACGGCTCCCGACCCGGGCCACTCGACTTCGGGTAGTACGACTCGATCAACGCCAACAGCGGTTTCCAGGGCACAACCTGCCCCATCTCTGACAGGAGGATCTCGCGCCGTCTGCGCTTGCGTCCGCCTTGTTGTTCCGCGTTACCAAAGGTCAGTTGCATGTGCGGATCGGGCTCTTAAACCGGTGGCCGCAGTTTCACAGCCTGCGACGGAGTTGTTCAGGCCCTCCCCAGGGACTCAGCCCTGCAGCTACAACGGATAGCGTAGGACTTATCTGACGCATCAAAGCGCCTTGCACCGATTGTTCCGCCCCAGCTCTGGTCGCAGTATGCGCAGATCAGTAAAAGCCGGGCTATCAGCAATCCAACCGGTCGGCTCACGTGCGTGGGGCGGACTGGCTCCAAGTAAGTAACTTGGTGTGCTGTACCTCACTCGGTGTGCAGTGCATGGCGGGCAAGCGGGAGGGGAAAATGAAACACACCAATGTGTTGCGAACGACTTTATTGCTTTTAGCTCTTGCCTTGGGTTGCTTTCAGGTTGCTTATTCCCAGAATACCTCCTCGGCCGATGTTCCTGGCGAGGCGCTCTGGTGCGTTAATAATGGCGGGTGCTTCAATACACTCATTGAAGCTGAAAGCTCAATGCGAGCATCAGTTCCTGATGTAGGAAAGTTCTTGAAGGTTAAATATCAAGACTTGGATTGGATTTATTACTCCGTTCCAGATCAACCACCCGTGTCATATGGACAACCTTGGTATGGCGGGATGGATTATTCGTGGAATCACAGCAAATGCCCAGCTTCCGAGCTTCCAAAGCCATATTACAATGAATATGGCGAGGAGCTATGCTATTCGGAAGAAGAGCTTATATCTAACATAATCGCCAGTATAAACAGCCTTTCGTGTGACGGAGGACGGTGCAAGTACCAGAATTTCCAGGTGACTGGTGAATATCAAGGTCCATATCTTCTTCTCTATGGAAGTCGCTTCTCCCTCACAAAAGACAAGAAAATTACCTATGAAGGGATTTACCCATCAGGGCAAGTCAGCCGTTGGTCATTTCCACTCTTTAAAGAGCAGCCATTCTCTTGTGCAACAGGCCTGAGCCCTATTGACAGGACCTATGATGTTGCGCCCTATCCAAACGTTTGCCGCAGCGGCGTAGTTCGGGCGATCTACAAAAAGAAGCATCAGCTAGTCCAATCTTGCCCGGCAAATCGAAATCCATGTCACCCCGCAACTGGCGATAAATCCCGGGCGGAAACTGATTTTACTTTCGCAGGCCGCCCGTTTGTCCGTTACTACCACTCACTTCGAGAATCCGCCAATCGAGAGTCGATGCTGGGATTGGGCTGGACGCATAGCTTTACACAACGGGCGCTACCGTATTCCGGCGCCTTCTTTTCGGAGCAAGGGTTCTATTATCCCTCGAAGTTCATTGGCGGTAGTAAGTTCGTTGTTCCTGCCCTAGGTAGCGTGGGCGAGGAGCTAAATACTTCAGATGGTCGTCAGATGCGCGTGGTTGATTCAAATGGTGAGATTCGGATTTTTAGTTTAAGCGGGCAATTGCTTTCGATAGTGGATCCGAGCAATCCGCATCGTGATGTGCGATTCGTTTTCAGCAAGCCCCCTGGTTCGAACCCGAATCTTGTTCAGGCTATTGATCGAGAAGGCAGGATTCTTCAGTTTCGGTACAATTCAGAAAATCAGGTTTCGAGCATTATATTGCCAGATGGCCGGGTGATAGCCTACGGTTACGAGCACGACAATCTTGTTTCGGTTGATTATGGACATGGTCAAGTCAAGCGCTATCTTTATTCAGAGCCTGGACTGGCTCCGAATGGAGATAAAGGGCTGATGACGGGAATCGTTTCCGAAGATGGAGCGCGCCATGCGAGCTTCGGTTACGACATGTACGGGCGCGTTAAATCTAGCGTCTTACATGGCTCCTTTGGCGCGGTGGATGCAACGTATATTCGCTACACTGCGATGGATCGTGCGGAAGTTGATACTGCGAATGGTCAAACTCGAAAGTATGTCTACCAGAACGACTCTTATCGCAAGCCGCTCTCTATCACCGATTCTTCCGGGGCGACGGTCAGCACATATGACAGTTATCGACGCTTATTGACAACTGTAGATCCTGTCGGCGTTCAGACGTTGTATGCGTATAATACGAATTGGCAATTATCGCAACGAACCGAGGCTGCCAGCGACGCAACCGGAAAGAAGCGCACCACGCAGACTGATTGGCATGCCGCATATAATGTGCCAATCGAACGCCGAGTCCTCGATGCAAATAATATTGTAGTTGCCAGGGAGACCTTGGCCTACAACGCTCGCGGCCAAGTGCTGGCACATTCGGTGATCGACCCTGCGACTAATGCAGTACGCAGGATGACGGCCGCTTACTGTGAAGCTGCTGATGTGTGCGGCGGTGTTGGCCTAACAACCTCCATCGATGGTCCGCGTACCGATGTCAATGACGCATCGAGCTATGACTACCATTTGAGCGATGATCCGGCCTGCGCTTCAGCGCCGACCAGCTGCACCTATCGTAAGGGCGACTTGTGGGCGACCACCAACGCCCTCGGTCAGATCACCGAGATACTGGACTATGATGCCGCGGGCCGCGCACTGTCGGTTAAGGATCCAAACGGTGTTATCACCGACTACGCTTACACGCCGCGTGGATGGCTGGCTAGTAATACGGTGCGTGGTGCTGATGGTAGTGCCGCCCGGGTGATGCAATTTGAATATTGGCCTACCGGCTTGATCTCCAGCATGACTTTACCGGATGGGGGCTATACAGGATTTGTCTATGATGCCGCGCATCGCCTAACCGATGTCTTGGATGGCGATGGCAATCGCATCCACTACACTATGGATGGGGCAGGGAATCGGATCAAGGAAGAAATTTTCGGAGCAGGTGATGCTCTTAAGCGTAGCTTGTCGCGTGTTTATGATGCATTGGGACGCATGACCACAGAAAAGGGGGCAGACGGCAATGGCTCCATCTATGCTTACGATTCGAATGGAAACGCGACTAGTGTTGTTGATGCTGCACAAGTCACTAGTGGAGCCTCGTTTGATGCCTTCAACCGTCTGACGCAGTCCCTGCAAGACGTTAGTGGTATTGCAGCCAGCACGCAGTTCAATTACGACGCGCTGGACAACCTGACGGAAGTCACCGACCCCAAGGGACTCAAGACCAGCTACACCTACGATGGATTTGGTCAACTGAAGACCACCACCAGTCCAGATACAGGCACTACGCAGCGCACGTACGACGAAGCTGGCAACGTCAAGACCAGCACCGATGCACGAGGCGTCACCACGACGTACGCCTACGACGCACTCAATCGAATGACATCGAAGAGCTATCCCAGCCAAGGTGACGATGTCTCCTACACGTACGACACCGTCCCGGCCGCGTGTGCGGCTGGGGAAAGTTTTTCGATCGGACGGCTCAGTTCAATGGCGGATGCCAGTGGACGCACGGACTATTGCTACAACCGCTTCGGCGATGTGGTCCGCAAGGCACAGATCACCAACGGAAAGACCTTCGTCGTGCGCTACACCTATACCATCGGCGGCAATCTGGCTTCGGTGATCTATCCCGACGGTGCAGTGGCTGACTACATTCGAGATGGTCAAGGTCGCATCACCGAAGTGGGCGTCACCAGCGGCAGCAGCGGACGCCAGGTATTGCTGACTGGGGCCAGCTATCTTCCATTTGGCCCTAGCACCGGCTGGCAATACGGCAACGGCCGGGCGCTGGTGCGCAGCTTCGATACGGACTACCGGCCCACCGCCGTGGTTGATAGCGGTAACGACCTCAAGATCGGGCTTGGCTACGACTCGGTCAGCAATATCACTGCATTGGAGTCTGGCAACTATGCGGCTGCCTTGAACTACGACAACCTGGGTCGCCTGACCGAGTTTCGGGACAGTGCAGCCAATGTAGCGATCGAGCATTACACCTATGACGCTACTGGGAACCGGCTAAGCATTGCCAATGCGGGGGCAACCACTCCGTATGGCTACGACGCTATCAGTCATCGTTTAACGTCGGTGGGCGGTGTGTCGCGCAGCTACGACGTCGCCGGCAACACGATTGGCACCAACAGTGGTGCTAGGTCATACGCTTACAACCAGGCAAACCGGCTGTCACAGGTAAAACTGGGTAGCGCGACTGTTCAGAACTACGCCTACAACGCCCGCGGTGAACGCGTGCAACGCGGACTGGGCACAACAAGCTCCATTTACACCACCTATGACGAAGCTGGGCACTGGCTAGGCGACTACGACTCATTGGGCAATGCGACGCAACAAGTGGTCTGGATGGATGACATGCCAGTCGGGCTGCTAGCTGAAGGCGTATTGCACTACATCGAGCCGGATCACCTAGGCACGCCACGACTGGTGCTCAATCCGTTGCGCAATGTGCCGGTATGGACATGGGACATCAAGGGCGAAGCATTTGGCGATAGCGTGCCGAATCAAGACCCGGACAGTGACGGTCAAGCATTCGTGTTCGATATGCGTTTCCCTGGGCAGCGCTACGATGCGGCCAGTGGCTTGAACTACAACTACTTCCGCGACTACGACCCGGGCTCAGGGCGTTATGTGCAGAGTGACCCGATTGGATTAGCTGGTGGAATTAGCACTTATGGATACGTTGCAGGCAATCCGGCCGGTGCTGTGGATGCATTAGGACTTCAGCTAAGGACTTTATATCGAACTTATCCATCAAACCCAGGGATCTACAACCCCAATGATCCGCAAACCTACGACCGGCCTTTAAATAGCAGGCATGACGAGTTCGACATAGCAATGGATGCCGTCTCCCAATTCTCGGCCCCATCGAACTGGATTGATTCGAGCTCCCCAAATCGCTTACTGTTTAGCGGGATGCTTAGCACCTTAATGAGCCCAGCTGAACAGCGCGGTGCTGAGTATAAAGTCTATAAAAACTATCAGAGATCAGGCTACCCGCGAGACCCCGATAGATGCAAGCAACTCAAGAATCAAATAGAATTTCACAAGCGACTAAATTTAATGCGACACGCGTGGGACATGCGCTGGATGACTCCAAAGTTTCCTCAAGGGAGACACGCAAGCGACATAACCGCAGCGAATGATTTAATTAGAAGACTGGAAAATACTTACAGAAGCGAATGCCCCGATGAGTGCGACTAAACACGAAAAGCTGGCCCAGCTACTGAAGCACTTCGCTCAGCTTGCAATGTTTGAGGATTACAAATTGACTCACCCTGAGAGCCCCGGAATGGATGGAGACACCCCCCTGCATGTCGCCGTATATGAAGGAAATATTGACCTACTAAATGACCTGCTACACCACACTACCAATGTTGACGTACGCGGAGATATCGGAAACACTCCACTTCACAGCGCAGCAATATTCAAAAGAGTCGAACTCGCAGAGCTACTTATTAAACACGGAGCCGACGTCAATACATCTAATGATTACGACGAAAGTCCGCTGGAATTGATGAAAAAATCACCTGAATTCAAAAACCTCCTTCGATCGCATAACTGGCACAGCTAATATTTCATTGATTTCGTTGTCGCCCACACGCGAACTTGATCCAAGCACCATTTAAGGCTTCCGGGCAGGCTGCACATGCATCCCCCGAAAACTCAAATCCCAATCTCAAGAGAACAGTCCAGGCCTTACTGACTCAAACACGAGCAGCGACCCGATGGAGGGGATCGGGTCGCCGCCCGAGGGCGCGATGGGCTACCCAGCAACATCACTCCGGACGCAACAGTGCCCACGCAGCGGTGAAGCCCGCGTAGAACCGAGATTGCAATCGCGCGACAGCGTGCTTCAGTCCTTGGTCTTGCGCCGATAGTCCAGCGGCGGTGCTTCCCGCTGCAGCAGTGGCACGTAGCGGAAACCTGCGCCGCGGCGCTCGTCGAACTCCTGCTTGGCCTTGGCCACCAGCTCCGGCGACTGCAGCAGCTGCACGCCGGCCAGGGCCATTACCTTGGCTGCGTTCAACGCACCTTTGTTACCGATCGACATGCCCGATGCGGCAACTGCCTGCCAGCTGTGCGCCGGGGTTCCGGGCACCCAGGTTGCGGTGCTGACGCCAACCGTGGGGACGTTCCAGCTGACGTCGCCAACGTCGGTGGATGCGCTGCCCGCCTGATCCGCACGGTAGGGCTGCAGCTGTGTTGCCACCTGCAGGTCCGGGCGCTTTTCCAGGCTCTCCTGCAGCTTCTTCGCGAATGCCCGCTCGGCCGGGTCGTACTGCACTCCGCCAACCTGCTGCAGCGCTGTCTGCATCACCTGCCCAAGCGTGTCATTGGGCAACAGCGAGTACACGCCACCGGTCGGCTCGAATTCGACCGTGGTACCTGTGCCCATTGCTGCGCCTTCGGCTGCCTTCTGCAGGCGCTCGATCACATCGCGTACGACTGCCGGGTCGGTGTGACGAACGTAGTAGTAGGCCTCAGCGGCATCCGGCACCACGTTGGGTGCCGCGCCGCCGTTGCTGATCACGTAATGGATGCGGGTGCCATCGGGCACGTGCTCGCGCATCAGGTTGGCCATGTAATTGAAGGCTTCCACGCCGTCCAGCGCGGAGCGGCCGCGCTCTGGGGCGATGGCGGCATGGGCGGCGCGCCCGTGGAAACGGAACTTGCCGCTGATGTTGGCCAGTGTCGTGCCTTGTGCAGCGGAATTCTCGGCGGACGGATGCCAATGCAGCACCACATCCACATCATCGAACAGCCCCGCCTTGGCCATATACACCTTGCCGGAGCCGCCCTCCTCCGCCGGCGTTCCGTACAGCCGCACTTCGCCGGGCGTACCGGTCTGCTGCATCCACTGCGCCAAGGCGCGGGCTGCGCCCACCGATGCCGCACCAAACAGATTGTGCCCGCAAGCCTGGCCGGCATCCTGGCCGGCGATGACGCTGCGCACCGGCTCCGCTGCCTGGGCCATGCCAGGCAGCGCATCCATCTCTGCCAGCAGCCCGATCACCGGGCCCTTGCTGCCGTTGCGGAAGCTTGCGACGAAGGCCGTCGGCATGCCGGCGACATTGGCCTGAATATGGAAGCCCGCCTGCTGTAGTTCCTTCTGCAGCAAGGCCGAGGATGTATGTTCCAGATAGCCGAGCTCAGGCTGCTGCCACAACTGCTGCCCAACCTCAGCCTGCCGCTGCGCGTAGCTGTCCAGCGTACTGATCACGTCCGCGGCAAGTGTGGTTCCTGCAAGAGGAAGCAACGCTGCCAGCAACGCTGCACGCAGATAACGGGTCTTCATCCAGCCAGCCCCACGCATCAATAGAAACTGACGTTGTCGATCTCGAACCACAGCTTGCTGCCGGGTTCGCCGCTGCCGGAGACAACCAGCTGCTGCAGGTCATCGCCCTTCCACACCGCCACGGGCGCCTTGGCGCGATACGGGGGTTGGCCCTGCAGTACGGTGAACGGAATCTCCACGGTCTGCCATTGTGCTCCCGCCTGCAGCGGCGCTATGAAGCGGCGATTGCCCAACGCCCGCACTTCCAGCTGCAATTCCGGTGCGCTGCCGCGCAGCTCCAAGCGGATGCCGCGATAGGCACGCGCATCCACCGGCGCCACGGAACCACGGCTCAGCGGCAGGATCGTCGCAGCGAAGGCAGTGTCCTTGCTGGACAGCTTGGCCTGGGTCGCCAGTGCGTTGCCGCCAGTTTCGCGTGCCACGATCTCGGTCACCTGCGCGGTACGGTCATTGCCACCGTCGGCCTCGTCGACGCGCAGCGTGTCCAGCGCGGTACGGCCATCGTTGCGCTCGAAGTCATCAACCAAGGCCTGCACTGGCTGCGCTGGCAAGGCCAAGGCCTTGTTGCCGGCCGGCAACACTGCGCCCTTGCCTTGCACCTGGCGGCCAGCCACGTATACCTGCTGCGTATTGCGAACGTCGCCAATGCGCTCCCACGGGCGACCGCTTACCAGCAACAGATCCGCACGCTTGCCAACCTCGATGCTGCCGCGGTCATTCACGCCCAGCGCCTTGGCGCTGGCCGAGGTACCAGCCAGCAGCGCCTCGCTCGGGGTCAGCCCGGCCTGCACCAGTAGTTCAAGCTCACGCAGGGTCGAGGTGCCATGCGGTGTGCCGGTCATGCCTGCATCGGTGCCCACCACGACCGGGATACCGGCATCGTGCAGCGTCTTGACGTTATGCAAGGCATTGGCGAAGTTCTGCTCGCGCTGGGCCAGCACGTCGGGCTTGCCGTTGTTGCGTCCACTGCCATCGACGCGCTCGGGCAGATACACCGCCAGCGAGGGTGCATAGGCGGTACCGTGCTCACGCATCAACGCGATCAACTCGTCGTCAACCGTACCGTCCTGCACGCTGTGCGCGATCACGTCCACGCCCGCACGTGCGGCGGCCTTGCCGCGCTTGACCATTACAGTATGAGTGAACACCTTGAGGCCGTTCTTGTGCGCCTCGTCGACCAGCGCGGTGAGAGTTTCCTCGTCCATGCTGCTGTTGTCGGCGGCATTGGAATAGCGCCAGCCATCGGTGAAGGCCTTGATGAAGTCGGGCTTGTAGGCGGCTACCGCACGCACACCGGCACGTGCGGCCTCGGGTGAGTTCACCCAGCGCGTGGTGTTCTCGTCACCCCAATCCGCGCCATGGCCGAGCGGCGTGCTCATGCGCGCGGCGAACTTGACGTCGGGCGCGGCAATCGAGGCCAGCCAGGCACGGCGTGGCGCGTAGGCTTCTGGCGGCTCGTGGAAATCGCTGACCGTGGTGACGCCGGCCGCCATGTAGAGGTTCGCTACCTGCGGCAGTTCCGACGGCGTGGCGTTCGGCGTCCAGTGCGTGTGCAGATCGAACAGACCCGGCAGCAACGCCTGGCCACGCGCATTGACCTCGCGTGCGCCCTTGGGGGCCGTCAGTTCAGCGCCGATAGCAGCAATGCGACCGTCCTCGACCAGCACGCTGGCCGCATAAGGTGCGCGCCCGGTGCCATCGAAGACCATCGCGTCGCGGATCAACACGGCCTTGTCGCCAGCAGTAGCGGCCACGCTGGCCTGCCCTGCCCCCAGTAATGCAGCGGTGAGCACCGCCAAGGCGAAACCACGCTTGCTGTTGTAATGCATGTCTTTATCCGGATTCATTGCATGGACCGCGCCGTATGCGGGGCGGCATCAGGGGAGCTCAGCCGCACCACGTCTCCGCGCTGCTGCACCACCAGGCCAAGGCTCAAGGCGACGCTGTTGGCGAAGCCGCGCGGGTCACTGGCCGAATACAAGCCAACGATGCGGCGACTGCCAACCAGCGGGTCATCGATGACGATGCGGGTATCGCTGTAGCGCAGGAACTGCGCCGCCGCCACCGACAAGGTGTCGCCGTTGAAGGACAACATGCCTTCGCGCCAGGCCAACTGTTGATCCACATCATCCGTGGGCACGGCCTCGATGCGGATGCCGTGGCTGCGGTTGGCCAGCGCGCGGTAGTTGGCCACCAACCGCGCAGGGGCGACCGCGCCCTGGGTATCGGTCACATCGACGATGCCTTCGCGCACCAGCACTTCCACACCACCGCTGCGGCGCTCGGTGAGACTGACCGCGAAACTGGTGCCTACCGCGGTGACATCGGTTTCCTCGGCGCGCACCACGAACGGGCGTTGCGGGTTCTTGGCTACGTCGAACAAGGCTTCGCCCTGCAGCAGGTGGATATCACGACGGGTCGCGCTGAACTGCACCCGCACCTGCGAGTCAGAATCCAGCGTGATTGCCGAGCCGTCCTGCAGCGGCACGCGCAGGATCTCACCCTTGCGGGTGGCGAAGTACTCGGCCCCATCGTCCTGGCGTTGCACACCGATGGCGAGCACGCCAACCACGGCAGCCAGGCCCATTGCCCAGCGC
This sequence comes from Stenotrophomonas sp. STEN023, assembly GCF_056760135.1. Classification (NCBI taxonomy): domain Bacteria; kingdom Pseudomonadati; phylum Pseudomonadota; class Gammaproteobacteria; order Lysobacterales; family Lysobacteraceae; genus Stenotrophomonas; species Stenotrophomonas sp. STEN023. Next base: position 15,985 of record NZ_JBRREF010000024.1, read on the forward strand.
AGTACGCGCCGCGCCCGTCGTGGCGCGCGGGCGGTGAATGCACGGTCCATTTCGCCGGCCGACAGCGCGCGGGCGCGGTCGGTACGTGCAAGCACTGCATGGGCGCGGGCATAAGCGCCAAAGTGGCGCGTATCGGCTTCCAGCCAGGCATCACGTTGCGCACGTTCCTCCACCGTGAGTTGCGCGCGGTCCTCGCGCGCCACCCAACTGGCGGCTACATCATCAATACTCGCATCAGCGCCGACGCGCATGCCTTGCTCCTTCCGCGGCGAACCGCTCACTACTCTTCTGCAATACGTCGTCATCACGCTTCATCGAATCCATCAATACCCGGATTCCCTTGCAGATGTGTTTCTCCACGGTGTTCTCGCTGATCTGCATGCGTTCGGCGATCTCGCGCTGCGAGTAGCCCTCCACACGCCGCAGCACGAAGGCCTGCCGACACTTGTCCGGCAGGCTTTCGATCAAGGCGCCGATGCGCGCCAGTTCCTGTCGTGACGACGCCATCCGTTCCGGGCTGACTTCGTCGCCAACAATGGCGACACGGTCGATCTCGGCGACCGCCTCGATCGACACCACCTGTGCACGCCGCAACTGCTGCAGCACCACCGAGTGGGCGACCGAGTACACATAGGCCTTGGGCTGCAGGATGTGCGAAACATCTGCCATCCCGGCGAGGATGGCGTAGGTCTCCTGGATCACGTCATCCACGTCCTGGCGCAGCGACAGGCGCCGCCGCAGCCAGTCGCGCAGGGCAGGCTCACAAGGCAATATGTGCTCGGCCAACCAGCCGGCACGCTCCCGCGCAAGCGCCGCGTTCATCGCGGCACCTGCCCGGCTCCCGCCACCTGGCGGAATGGAACGTTTTTCTGCATCAGAACGCCTTGCTCACGTTGACATACCAGTAACGCGGATTGGCCTGGTAGACACCCGACGGGTAACCGAACACATCGTCGGAGATCGGCGGGCGCTTGTTGGCAATGTTGTTGGCACCGACCTTGACCGCCACGTTGTTGAGCCAACCCTCGCGTGCGAAGTCGTACTTGACGAAGGCATTGGCCAGCGTCTGCGACTTCACCGTCCACGGCGTGCCATCGGCCAGGGTCAGGCCGTTCTCGACGTAAGAGCTGGCATAACGCGCGCTCGCGCCCACCGACAGCTGCTGGTAACGCCAAGTCAGCGTGCCGGACCACTTCCATTCCGGGTTGCCGCCATTGCCGATCAGGTCACCGCCACCGGTGATGCGGATCGACGGATCCACCAGCCCTGCGGACTTGGCATCTTCCAGCGCCTGCAGTGCCGGCGAACGCTGCCGGTAGAACTCGATCAGGTGGGTACCGGTGACCGAAAGATCGAAGCGGCCGATCGCGGTTTCCGGCGAGTTCCAGCTGAAGTTGTAGTCAACGCCACGCAGGGTCTGCGGCTCCAGGTTGACGTACTGGTCGGTGACGTACAGCACCTTGCCGGCAGCAGCCAGACCGGTGCCGGCGAAGCGGGCGATGTCGTCAGCGGTCGCATCTGCACGCACCACCGCCGAGTTGCTACCGCCCTGCTGGCGCAGCATGTAGTCCAGGATCAGCGCATTGCCTTCACCGAACAGGCCGATGATGCCCTCCTGCTCGTACTTGTAGTAATCGACGGCGAAGGTGAAGCGGCCGTAGTTCTCCGGGATGAAGCGCGGCTGGAACACCAGGCCGGCGCTGGTATTGGTCGAGGTTTCCGGCTTCAGGTCCGGGTTGCCCGAGCGCCGTGCGGTGGTGGAATAGCTGTAGCCGCCGCAGTTGGCGAACGCCGGCTGTGCACCGCTGCGCTTGTCCGCCTCGCACTGGATGTAGTCGGTGCGGGTATTGGAGCGGCTGACCACCGTGGCGTTGATCTGCTCCAGGTTGGGCGCGCGGAAGCCCTTGGCCCAGGACGAACGCAGGGTCAGGCCATCAAACACCTGCCAACCCAGCGCCAGCTTCGGCTTGGCGACATTGCCGAAGTCGTTGTAACGCTCGGCGCGGCCAGCCAACTGCAGGTCCAGCGAGCGCACCAGCGGGATGTTCATTTCCGGCGACACCAGCGGCACCGAGAACTCGGCAAACAGACCGGCGACAGTGCGCGAGCCATAGGTGTCCGGGGTCGGGCTGACGCCGTACATGTCGCTTGGATAGGCAACGCCGGTGATCGCATCGGTGAAGGTCACCGATCCATCAACGCGTGTATCACGGTCATCGCGCTGGGTTTCGTGGCGCACTTCCAGGCCCGCGGCCATACCGACATCGCCGGCCCAGGTCTTGAACAGGTCCGCGCGCGAGGCCTTGAAGTCCCACAGGAACAGCTCGGTCTTGCTCTGCCGCTGTGCCTTGTAGAAGAACTGGTCCAGCTTGTCCCAATCATTGCAGCCGCCGCAGAACGGGTTGTAGGCCGATGCGGTGGGATTGGCCAGGGCCTGCTGGAACAGCGACATGCTCACGGCATCCTGGGTGTCCTTGACCCTGGCTGCCGAGTACAGCGCGGCGCTTTCCCAGTCGAAGCCGTAGTGGAAGCCACGCAGGCCGGCCAAGGCGCGCACCTGGGTGTTGTTGACCTCGATGCGGGTCGGTCGCTCGAAGCGGTAGCTGGTGATGGTCACCGGCACACCGTTTGCGCCGATGTTCAAACCCTGCAGGCGATTGGGATTGAGGGAACCGTCGGGCAGGTACATCGCACCGAACGGGTTCCAGTAATTGTTGGCAGCCACCGTCATCGGCAAGGCGGTGATGGTGTTGACGCCGTTCTGCAGGCTGTAGGCGCGCGAGTTGTAGATGCCTGCCTCGCTGAAGAACGACAGCCCGTTGTCGAAATCATGCTTGCCGGTGACGAACAGGTTCAAACGACGCACGTCCGGGCTGATCGACAGCGGATATTGGCCCTGCTGGTTGTCGCGCAGATTGGCGTCGGCACCGGAAGTCGCCTTGCTGCCGGACTGCACACACAGGCCATCGGCAATGGTCGCCGCGCAGCCGCTGTTGCTGGTGGGCTGCACATGGAAAGCACCGGCGGTGGTGGTCAACCAGGTGCCGTTCTTCGACACGCGCGGGCCAACCACGGTGAAGTTGCCCCACGGGCTGTTGGTGTTGCGGTTATCGGTGCCGGCCAATCCTTCAAACGGTGTGCCGAGGAAGTCGGCCGCGCGGTTACCGTTTTTGGTCCAGTCCTGGTCCAGCGAATTCAAGCCGGTGGTGTTGTAGTAGTTGAAGGCGATGGTGATGTTGGAGCGCAGGTCTTCGGAGTTCTTGCCCCACATGCCATTGACGCCGATATCGCGCAGGTCGGTGCCTTCACCGAAGCCCTTCTGCACGCTGATGGTGCCGCCGTCCATGTCGTCGCGCAGCACGTTGTTGACCACACCGGCCACCGCGTCGGTGCCGTAGATGGCGGCCGCGCCGTCCAGCAGCACTTCAACGCGACGCAGGTTGGACACCGGCACCGCATTGGCGTTGTAGGTCAGCACCGGCACCAGGTTGCCGTCGGCCTGGCTGGTGGGATGGACCACGGTGCGGCGGCCGTTGATCAGCAGCAGGGTATTGCCGACGCCAAGGCCGCGCAGGTTGACCGAGGCAATATCGCCACGGGCGTAGTTGGAGCTGTTGCCGCCGTTGGTGCCACTGAACGAGACATCGCCCATCTGCGGGATGGAACGGTACAGTTCGTCGCCGGACACGGCGCCGGTTGCCTCGATCTGCTCGGCCTGCAAGGTCGCCACCGGCAGGATCGCGGCGGTCTTGGCGCCCTTGATCTGGCTGCCGACCACGGTGATCTGGTCCAGCGTGCTGACGCTGGGGCTGGCCGCTGCTGGAGCGGGTTCAGCGGCTTCCTGCGGCGCAGCCGGTGCTGCCGCCTGCCCTGCGGCCAGGCCACCCAATCCATTGAGCGAGGCCAACATCGGCGTGGCCGCGCGCAGGGTGATGGTGCGACCGTCGTCCGAGGCCACGCTCAGGCCGGTGCCGGTAAGCAGACGGGCCAGCGCCTGGCGCGGCTCCATCTGCCCCTTCAGCTCGGCCACTTCGATGCGCTGGGCGCCGCCTGAATGCGCCGGGGCAATGATCTGCACGCCGGCCTGGCGGGCAAACTCCGGCAACACCTCCTCGATGCTGCCTGCTTGAAGATCGAACTGCGGTGGCGCTGCCAGCGCCGGAACGGAGGCGCACAGCGCCACAACTGCCAGACCGCCGCGGATAGCGCTTGCAAGCGGCAACAACTTGAATGAACGCATTGATGAATCCCCAGAAAATGACGCGAATGACGGCAACCTCTGCCCCCTGCATGACTCGATGCATGACCGCGTCGGTTCCGCCATCCCTCCGTCATATTGGCTGATCTGGCAGACCTGTACCCAGCAGGCCGCCATACGCCGTAGTATTCTTGGGAGATAAGCTCAGGACCCGAGGACCACGCCCCATGCGTTTTCGCCCCCAGTACGCCTTGATGGCCGTACTCGCACTTGTACTTACCGCCTGCGGCAATGGCCCGGTGAAGCGCGTCTCAGAACCGGCTGCCAGCATCCAGCAATTGAGCGTCGGCAATGACGGCAACTGGGAAGTGGAACTGCGCCTGCGCAATTACAGCTCGATGCCGATGCGTTTCGACAACGTGTCGCTGGCGGTGAAGGTTGGCGATGAAGCCGCCGGCACGCTCAGCGCCAGCCCAGCGCTGTCGATCGGCCCGGAATCGGCCGACGTCATCAAGGTGCGCCTGCAGCCCTCGTCCTCGGCACGCATCGTCGTGGCCGATGCACTGGCCGGTGGCCGCTCGCTGTTCTACGAACTGGAAGGCAGCGTCAGCGCCACCCCGGAAGAAAAGAAGCAACGCAGTTTCGACATCAAGTCGCGCAACAGCCTCAACCAGGCACCCGGCCTGCCCGGCGTGCTGCGCTGATCCCCCATCCGTTCCCGTATCGTTCGAGAGCCGTCTGATGAGCAACTACAAAGCCCCTGTTACCGACCTCCGTTTCGCCCTGCACGACGTGTTGAAGGCCGAGTCCCTGTTTGCATCGATGGGTTTCGAAGATGCCACCGCCGACGTCATCGACGCGGTGCTGGAAGAGGCCGGCCGTTTCAGCACCAGCGTGCTTGCCCCGCTCAATGCGGTGGGCGACCAGACCGGCTGCAAGCTCGACAAAGCCACCAATGAAGTGACCACCGCACCGGGTTTCAAGGAAGCCTATGCGCAGTTCGTCGAAGGCGGCTGGACCGGCCTGACCGCGTCGCCGGATTTCGGCGGCCAGGGCATGCCGGAAACCATGGGCATGGCATTGAGCGAAATGGTGTCCTCGGCCAACCTGGCCTGGAGCCTGTTCCCGATGCTGTCGCACGGCGCGGTTGAAGCGCTCAAGCATTACGGCGAAGACTGGCAGAAGGAAGCCTTCCTCAAGCCGCTGGTGGCCGGCAACTGGACCGGCACCATGTGCCTGACCGAGCCGCACGCCGGCACCGACCTGGGCCTGCTCAAGACCCGCGCCGAGCCGAACGCCGACGGCAGCTATTCGATCACCGGCACCAAGATCTTCATCACCGCCGGCGAGCACGACCTCGCCGACAACATCGTGCACCTGGTGCTGGCCAAGCTGCCCGACGCGCCGGCTGGCCCGAAGGGCATCTCGCTGTTCGTCACCCCGAAGTACAAGGTCGACCGCGACGGCAAGCAGGGCGAGCGTAATGAACTGCATTGCGGCGCGCTGGAGCACAAGATGGGCATCCACGGTTCGTCCACCTGCGTGATGAACTTCGACGGCGCCCAGGGCTACCTCGTCGGCCAGCCGCACAAGGGCCTGCAGGCGATGTTCGTGATGATGAACTCCGCCCGCCTCGGCGTTGGCGTGCAGGGTCTGGCGCAGTCCGAGCGTGCCTACCAGGGCGCATTGGCCTATGCCCGCGAGCGTCTGCAGTCGCGCGCACCCAAGGGTGCCGTGCAGCCGGACAAGCCGGCCGATCCGATCATCGCCCAGCCCGATGTGCGCCGCATGCTGCTGACCACCAAGGCACTGACCGAAGGTGGCCGTCTGCTCGCCGCACACGCTTACACCCAGCTCGATGCCGCACACAGCAGCGCTGATGCGCAGGCACGCGCCGACGCCGATACGCTGGTCAGCTTCCTCACCCCGATCGTCAAGGCCTGCCTGACCGAGTGGAGCATCGAGGCGACCTATAACGGCCAGCAGGTCTTCGGCGGCCACGGCTACATCGCCGAGCACGGCATGGAGCAGTACGCCCGCGACGCCCGTATCACCACCTTGTATGAAGGCACCACCGGCATCCAGGCGCTGGACCTGATCGGCCGCAAGACCGCCGCCTCGCAGGGGGCCGGCCTGAAGCTGTTCCTGGCCGAGATCGAGCAGTTCATCGCTGCCAATGCCAACAACCCGGCGGTGGCCGAGTTCCTGCCGGTGCTGGGCGGCAAGGCCAAGGAATGGGGCAAGCTGACCATCGACGTGCTGCAGCGCGCTGCCGCCAACCCGGAAGAACTGGGCGCAGCCAGCTGGGATTACCTGTTCTACAGCGGCTACATCGCCGTGGCCTACTGGTGGGCCCGCTCGGTGGTCGCCGCACAGGCATCCAGTCATCCGGAAGCCTTCAAGCAGGCCAAGCTGGAGACTGCGCGTTTCTACTACGCCCGCATCCTGCCGCGCACCCTGAGCCACGCCGCCGGCATCGCCGCCGGTGCCGACTCGCTGATGGACATGGATTCGGTCCGCTTCGGCGACTGATCCGTCGCCGTAAGCACGGCTTTAGCCCCTCTCCCGCGTGCGGGAGAGGGGTTGGGGTGAGGGCGCTATTGCATCCGCTCCTTCCTTTTGGCTGCAGGGCCAAGCTGAGGGCGAGGCTACAGGCTACTGAAACACCCCCAGCTTCGCGGCTGACGCCGCTCCTACAAAACCACCGGTCGCCACCGCCTTTACACAAACTGTCACGCATCGTGTATAAGCTGTTAACCCGATGGAGACAGACACTACACCGCGTAGTCTGATCGATACCGGAGCCGGGACTTCCGCTCCGACAGACGGGTTTTCACTTCCGCCCTCCCTGCACCGCCTCGGCTCCGTGCGACTGTTGTCGCTGGATGCGCATGGCCGCGTGCTGGACTGGATCAACTGGCAGGACGCTGCCTGCCTGTATGCCCGCGGTGCCGTCGCTTGGACCATGGGCGATCCCTGCCTGCATGTACACGGCGCAATGTCGCGGCTGACCGGCCTGCGCAGCGGCATGGACCTGCACCCGATCATCGCCTCGCGCGGCCACGCCCGCTCGCGCGCCATCGACCCCACGCCCAACCTCACCAATCCCGCGCTGTTCGCCCGCGACGCGCAGCTCTGCCTGTACTGCGGCCAGCACTTCAGCCGCCCGCAGCTGACCCGCGACCACGTCCTGCCGGTCTCCAAAGGCGGCAAGGACACCTGGGAGAACGTGGTCAGCGCCTGCTTCCACTGCAACTCGCGCAAGAGCAACCGCACCCCGGCGCAGGCCAACATGCCGCTGCTGGCAGTGCCGTACCGGCCCAGCTGGATCGAGCACCTGATCCTGTCCAACCGCAACATCCTGGCCGACCAGATGGCCTTCCTGAAGTCGCAGCTGCCGCGCAAAGCCTTGCAGCGCGGGCTCTGAACCCTGCGCCACAGCCACTCCGTATTCATACGGAAGTGCCATCCAGACTGAACACGGCCTTCAGCTTGGTGCCAAACCACCTCATCCGGTACTCATTGATGGTGTGCTTTGCTTGCCCCACCCTCTCCGGACGGGGAAAATACCGTTTCGAGTGAAACGCGAAGACCATGATCGACTCTGCCAGCTATCCGCGCCTGTCGCGCATCAAGACTCCCGCTGACCTGCGTCTGTTCGACGAGAGCGAACTGGGCGCCATCGCCGGCGAGTTGCGCGCCTACCTGATCGAATCGGTGGGCAAGAGCGGCGGCCACTTTGCGGCTGGCCTCGGCGTGATCGAGCTTACCGTCGCCCTGCACTATCTGTATGACACCCCGGTCGACCAGCTGGTGTGGGACGTGGGCCACCAGACCTACCCGCACAAGATCCTCACCGGTCGTCGCGACAGCATCCACACCGTCAAGCAGAAGGACGGCGTTGCGCCGTTCCCCAAGCGCGAGGAAAGCGAGTTCGACACCTTCGGCGTTGGCCATTCCTCGACCTCGATCTCCGCCGCGCTGGGCATGGCCATCGCGCGCCAGCGCCAGGGCGATGAGCGCAAGGTGATCGCGGTGATCGGCGACGGTGCGATGACCGCCGGGATGGCCTTCGAAGCACTGGCCCATGCTGGCGGCATGGACGAAGAGCCGAACGTGCTGGTCATCCTCAACGACAACAACATGTCCATCTCCGAAGCCGTCGGTGGACTGACCAAGATGCTGGGCCGGGCAACCGCCAGCCGCACGCTCAATGCGCTGCGCGAGAGCGGCAAGAAGATCCTTGGTGACAAGCGCCACAGCCCGCCTGCACGCTTCGTCAAGCGCTGGGAAGAACAGTGGAAGGGCATGTTCGTGCCGTCCACCGCCTTCGAGCAGATGGGCTTCCATTACACCGGCCCGATCGACGGCCATGACCTGCCGCTGCTGGTATCGACCCTCAAGCACCTGAAGGATGCCAAGGGCCCGCACCTGCTGCACATCATGACCACCAAGGGCAAAGGCTACGAGCCAGCCGAGGACGACCAGATCGGCTACCACGCCGTCGGCCCGTTCGACCCCAGCAAGGGTCTGCCGGAAAAGGGCGCGCCCAAGAAGCCGACCTATACCGACATCTTTGGCGACTGGCTATGCGACGCCGCCGCAGCCGACCCCAAGCTGCTGGCGATCACCCCGGCCATGCGCGAAGGCTCGGGGCTGGTGCGTTTCAGCAAGGAATATCCTGACCGCTACTTCGACGTCGCCATCGCCGAGCAGCATGCAGTGACGCTGGCCGCCGGCATGGCCACGCAGGGCTCCAAGCCTGTGGTCGCCATCTACTCCACCTTCCTGCAGCGCGCCTACGACCAGCTGGTGCATGACGTTGCCACCCAGGATCTGGACGTGCTGTTCGCCATCGACCGTGCCGGCGTTGTCGGCCCGGATGGCGCCACCCACGCAGGCAACCTCGACCTGAGCTACCTGCGCTGCGTGCCGAACATGGTGGTGATGGCGCCTGGCGATGAAGCCGAATGCCGGCAGATGCTCAGCACCGGCCTGCAATACAAGGGCCCGGCCGCAGTGCGCTATCCGCGCGGCACCGGCCCCGGCGCAGCCGTGGGCACCGATCTATCCACCCTAGAAATCGGCAAGGCGCAGCTGCGCGTGCAAGGCAGCCGCATCGCCATCCTCGCCTTCGGCGCGAGCGTGCCGGCAGCCGAACAGGTTGGCCGCGAGCTGGGCCTGAGCGTGGTCAACATGCGCTTCATCAAGCCGCTGGACAAGGCCATGCTGCTGGAACTGGCACGCACGCATGATGGCTTCGTCACCGTTGAAGACAACGTGGTTGCCGGCGGTGCTGGTTCGGGCGTGTCCGAGCTGCTCAATGCCGAAGCCGTGCTGATGCCGATGCTGCACCTCGGCCTGCCCGACAGCTACCAGCACCACGCCAGCCGCGAAGACCTGCTGGCCGAGGCCGGGATTGATGCGGCAGGCATTCGCGCGGCAATCCTGAAGCGCTGGCCGAAAGTGCAGGACAGCACCGCACCATTGAGTGCGGCGAGCTGAGCTGGACTCCAACTTGTGAGCCCCCCGAAATCCGATGCCAGTCCTTTGGCATCGGATTTTTCTTTGTAGGAGCGGCGTAAGCCGCGAAGCAAAAGCACTATCAGGTGAGGGAAAAACCGGTTGTTCGGACTATCTCAGCTTCGCGGCTTACGCCGCTCCTACAAATCAGCAACAGCGTAGCCCGCCATCCCTGCATGAGCTCCGCACTCAGACCACAGAACTGATCTTCAGGGCGACTCAACCTCGTATCCCCGCGCCTGCAACGCTGCCAGATAACCATCCGCTTCCAGCAATCGATCCACCGGCAGCATCGCGAACGTCTCTTCGTTGCGCTGCACGGCAGCTTCCGCAATCGACAGCCAATGCTGGCGCATACCTGCCCTCAGATCACCGAAGCCGCGATTGCGCACGAAGCCCGACTGCGTGATCGCCTGCATGCAGGCCGCACCCGCGTCCTCATACGGTGAACGCCGCAACGCCTCCACATCGCCCATTGCCCACGCGTTCGCCCGCTCGACCAAGGTCGGCAGATCGTTCTCGACCAAGGCCACGGTCCCTTCCAGGCACACCGCATCATCCATGCCGCCCTCGCGGAACTCGCGGACCGCCGCCTTCGGGTCTTCGATCTTGATTTTCCAGTTCGTAGAGGTAGGCGTGATACCGGCCGCTTTCGCTGCCGATTCCACCACTGGCCAGACCACCGGCTTCTGACCCAAGCCGATGGATTTCATTGCCGCCGCCTGCAACTCAGCAGCGGCGAACATCGGCCGCTTGCGCTCAATCCCACCGTCGCGCGGCAGGTAACGCTGCTTGACCGCACGCCAGCGCGCATACAGCGGCGGCGCCAGCACATCGACCAGCTCCGCGCCGTCTTCGTTACGCATCACCTTCCAGATCGATGGCGCCAACGCCAGCTTGCCAAAGAAGCCCACGTCGGCATCGAACACCACGCCCGGTGACAGCAATACCTGCCCCGAACGCGCGATCACCGCACGTACTTCATCGGCCCGCCAATCAATCTGGTTGGGCAAGGGCGACACTGTGCCCAATATCCAAAGCACATGCCCGTCCTTGCTGACCCGCCACAAGCCCGGGCCGGGTTGCACGCCATGGACGACCACCGCCTCCATATCACGGATCGGTGCCGCTCCCGCCTCCGCAGGCGCTTCTACCACTTCCTGCGCCGATACCCCTCCTGCAAACAAGCACATCAACAGACAGCAACCACGCAAGCTCTGCACTACCGACATACCTGTCTTCCTTGAGACGACCTGGCTGGCGACATTAGTCACTTCCGTGCTGCGATGCGTTAGAACATCGTTCTTCGAGTGCAATAAACTGCCAGCCAACCATGTAGTGCCGAGCCATGCTCGGCAAAGGGCGTTCCCGGTAAAGCCTCATGCCGAGCATGGCTCGGCACTACCTCTGCTCAGAACTCGAGTACCTCACCATCAGCTGGAACCCGCAGGCGATCCTGCAACCCTGCCTCTCTTGCAGCCAGCACCAACGCCGGCCGACCCACAGGACAATGGCTCAACGCCTCCAGATGGTTGGCAACAACAACGCCGTCGGCAATACGCGTAAACGCCAGCGCTTCATCCAGCCCCATGATGATCTCGCCGCCAAGATCAAAGCGCGCGCCGCCGGCGGGGATCACGCAGACATCCGGTTGCTGCCTGCGCACGAAACCTTCGATGGCAGGGGTAAGCACGGTGTCGCCAGACAGATACAGACGGGGCTCCCCGGGGATCTCGATCAGATAGCCGACGCCGTGCTCCATGAAGCGCCCAATCACACCACGTCCGTGAGTGCAGCGCACGGTGCGAATCCTTCCAGCTAGAAAAGGACTTCCGAGCTCGTGCGCCTCAGGCAATGGCTGCACGTTCAAGCCGCGCGCCGCCAGATGCACGGCATCGTGCGGCGTGCAGATCACCGGAATGCGCCGCTCGCGTAGCCAGCGCTTGCCGGCACGGTCCAGGTGATCGAAGTGACCTTTCTGGCAGTGGGTAATCAAACAGTGGGTGACCGATTGCAGCACCGACTCTGCTTCTGCTGGCAGATCCACCAGCGGGTTGCGCTGCAGACCTGCAAACAGGCGTAGCGGCGGCAGCACCGCCCTGCCCGCCAGCATCGGATCGACCAGGATTCGATGCGGACCGATTTCGACAATGATCGTGGCATTGCGGAGCTGCTGGATTTTCATGGCTTGGCCGGTAGAAAGAGGGCCCCATGGTGAGCCGACGACGCCTGAACGATAATGGCAAGAAACGCCATATTCCATTCAATACCGGCCATGCCAAAAACCTGCCAGATCGGCCTCCTGCTCTATCCCGGCTGCATGCCTGCCGGCCTGCTTGGCTTTGCCGACCTGCTGCACGCAACCAATCGGCGCACAGGACAGCCACTGTTCCAAACCCGCCTGGTCGGTTTGAAAGCCGGGCCGGTCAACTGCAGCCAAGGCCTGGAAATGCAGGCCCACGGCAGCGTCGATGACCCGCTTCTCGATGCCGTGCTCGTCCCGGGGTTCTGGGCCGAATCCGCAGCCGAGGTGGAGGCTACGCTGCAGAACAGCGCCGCACTGATACGAGCGCTTTCGCAGCTTCCAAAGCGCACCCGACTGTGGAGCTATTGCGTCGGCGTCAGCCTCGCTGCAGCCAGTGGACGCCTGGACGGGCAAGCAGCCACCGCCACCTGGTGGCTGCTCGACAACTTGCGCCAGCGCCATCCGAAGATACGCTGGCAGGCAGAGAGCACCTGCATCCATGCAGCGCGACATGCCACCGCAAGCGGCGTCAGCGGCTACCTGCCGATTGCGCAGCTTCTGATCGAACAGACCGTCAGCCCCGCCATCCTGCAGGATCTGGTCAAGCTGATGGTGCTGCCAAGGCCGGCGCAAATCCACGATGCCTTCCAGGCACTGAGCCTCATCCAGCAATCCAGCAGCTTGCTGCGCAAGCTGCACGCATTGGTCGAGACATTGCCCGCCGATCAACTGACCGTGGACAAGCTCGCAGAACTACTGGACATGTCTGGCCGCACACTTGCGCGCAAGGTGAAGGGCGAAACCGGCTGCCCCGCAGCAACCTATTCGCGCCGAATAAAACTTGCGCAGGTAGCCGAGCGCTTGACGCTGACCTCGGCATCGCTTTCAAGCATCAGCAACGAACTTGGCTTCAGCAGCGACTCGAACCTGCAGCGGATGTTCAAGGAGCTGACCCAGCTCACGCCCATGCAGTATCGGCAGCGGTTTTCGCGTCGATGATGTCAGCGAGCCGAGCATGGCTCGGCACTACATCGCATCGCGCATGACTGATGCTCCGCTCATCCTGTTTGTCGTTGAAGCACGACGCACGCGGCCTTCAACAAGCAATCCGAGCCAAACACGCTGCTCACTTACTTGGTGCCGGCCGCATTGTCGCGCCGGAACAACTCCCATTCTTCGACCTGGGTGCCATCAGCAAGGTGGCAGATGCCGTACTCACCGCCCTCGCTGTTCTTCTTGATCTCGACCCTGCCGCCCTTCTTCACGCAATACTCGGATGCAGGATTGGCCATGCCTACACGCGGTTGGACAGCCTCGGTCTTGGCGTCATGTTTCGGCGCACAGCCTGCGGCCGCAGCAGACATCAGCAAGGTAGCTACACAAAGTACAAGGGATTTCATCGATGCTCTCCAAGGCGACTGCCATATTCTCGGCAGCGGACCAGCAAAAGATTGTGATGACGCTGCGGCCTCACCACCAAACCGCGGGGGCGCCACATTCAAAGTCTCGCGCAAAAGCGTTGCACATGCTTTTCGGCGCATACGAGACCGCCAGAGCCTTGGGTTGCCAGACTGGTCCCTGCTCCAACGGTCCGCACACACATCAACGCCACCTGCAGGATTGCGCGTTACCTGCCGGTTTGAATCCCATCTGGCAGCCAGTAAAATCCGTCCTTTGGCGAAGGAGAAGAACATGACCAAAGACACCCTGCTTCACGACATGTTGGTCACCTTGGACAGGCTCATCACCGTCTTCTCCTCAGCCACCCCGGATGAGAAAGCCTGGCGCGAGGCGATCGTCGAGATGCGCGAGATCCGCGCCTCATTGCCCTCATCTCCAATGTTGGAGAGATTCGTGGGCAAGCGCATCAGGCAGTCTCTCGATATTCGTGGCTTGAGCCTCACCAATGGCCCAGCCACGCGAGCGCTCCTCGGCCCCAGCATCGTGGCCAACCTGACGCTGGCCAGGCAAGTCCTGGAAGGCTACCTGGGCAAGCCCTGAGGATAGGCGAGTTGCCACTCACTGTTGGCGGCCCCTGACCTGAGCAGAAATCAGCGCCGGGTTTACATCAATGCGTTGAAGCGGCACTTCCACTGTTCTTCGGGGTTTGACCGGCTCAAGCATGCTTGAGCCAACATGCGCCTTTCGCCACGGATCGGCACCAGCCCCATTTTCAGTGCGCGGGTAGCCCTTTCTTCCAGCTGCTACGATCCGCCGCCCTACCCGATAGAGAAATCGTCAATGTCCGACCTACCGCCTCTTCCCAGTCTCGCGCTTGGACGCTATCGCCACTTCAAAGGCGGCGAATACGAAGTCATCGGCCTTGCCCGGAGCAGCGAAACATTGGAAGCGCTGGTGCTCTACAAGCCCTTGTATGGCGACCTGGGCGTGTGGGCCCGGCCGTATGCGATGTTCGTGGAACCGGTAACCGTGGAAGGCGTGTCCCAGCCAAGGTTTGCCTACCAGAGCTGATACCTGCGTGCAGGCGTGACCACTTCACACCCAGCGCCGTGCAAGGGCCGAAACGAATCACAACGAGGCGGACCTGCGAAGTGACAAGTTCGGAGGCAGCCGACGCTACCGGCGCCCCCACTTCTGGAACGCAATCACTGCCGTCTCAGCTCGCAATCTGCGCTCATTCCGCAGCGCCCATTCCTCGCATCCCGCCTTGCCAGTCTCGTAGCTCCGGCAGCTGCGCGGCGGATGCAGCACCGCTCCGCCAGGTGGAGGCAGGTGGTACGCGAGGTTCACGAACCACGATCCGTCCAGCCGCTCGACCAATCGGGATACGGCAATTTCGTTGACGTAAATCGCCGTCAGCTGGCTCTCGAAGTCTGCGACCTTCGCCCATTTGAAGTTTTCTGGAAGCATGGCCCAGCATGGCGCCATGGCGTCTCAAAGGTTGGGATCTGAGACAGCAACGCCCTCAACCAAGTGGTGCCGGCTTGAATGACTAATCAGCCCTGAACTCATCCGGCCAGAGTGGCTCTCGCTCGATCGGGCGGCTGATCTGGATGCGGGGCGCCTCGATTTTGGAGCCCTGCCCAACTAAAACTGGAGTTGGGGATGATCTTTCAACAAGTGTGTACGCCGAAAGAGAGAACTGGCGAAGGACTCCTTTACTCAACCCGTAGCTACCTCGGCCGGCTCCTTCGCCTTGGTCGGATAGGTAAGCAGATACAGCAGCACCAGGATGCCACCTACCGGTGCCAGACTGATCAGCTGCCACCACGGGTTAAAACCCGCGTCGCGCAGGCGCCTGGTGCAGGCCGCGATCCAGGGCAGCAATACCAGCAGCGAGGTGATTTCCAGCGCCCATTGGCCAATGGCCTCAGCAAACAGCTGGGCGAAGGCAAGCACCATCGCCACAGCCAGGGCGAACCACCAGAAGTCCGCCCGCGGGGTTGTGCCGGTGAACTCCAGGCCGCGCAGCACGCCGTCGCGCATTGCCTCCAGCGCTGGCTGACTGGGCGACGGATTGCCGGTCAGCAGGCTTTCGGCAGGCACCTCGAAGACGGCAGCCAATGCCCGCAAGGACTCCGTCGAGATCTTCGCGCCTGATTCCAGGCGCTGAATGGTCCTCAGGTTCAAGCCACTCAGATTGGCCAACTGTTCCTGCGACCATTGCCGGCCAGTGCGGAGCTCGCGAAGTCGGGCGCTGTTGATGTGCATGAAAGACCCCTTGAATCAGTTGTTTGGCTCGCCGACATCATCTCGCCGCTCCCGACCTTGCGTGACGACATCAACCCGACACGGGCAGGACACGAGCCCGACCTGGCGCTGGCGGCCCTTGGCCTGGCCCGAGCATAGCGCCCTGCGAGCCCGTGATTCATGCGTTGGGAGCTCATCTTGAGAGCTGCCTGCAGGGGATGGCTTGGAAGCCAGCGGCCAAGCGCTGTTCCACCGCTCCAGTCAGCGCGCCATGGCCGAGCACCATCTCGGCAGACCCGTAGCACCGTGGCAACCAGTCAGCACCGGCGCCTCGTTGCCAAAGCAGCGAACACCTGGCAGCCAAAACGAAAAAGGGCTCGCGACGTAAGCCGCAAGCCCTTCATTCAAAGCAAGTAATTGGTCGGGACGGCCGGATTTGAACCGACGACCCTCTGCCCCCCAGGCAGATGCGCTACCAGGCTGCGCTACGCCCCGATCGTTACTGCTTTCGCCTTGCGGCGAGCCGGTGATTATACCGGTTTTCACACAAAAAAGTTCAGCGACGGAGCAGTTGCAGTACTTCTTCCAGCTCCATGCGCACCTGCTTGATGATCTGGTTGCTCAGCGCCGACTCTTCGCGGGCGCCCTCGCCTTCCAGCCGCAGACGGGCGCCACCGATGGTGTAGCCCTGTTCGTACAGCAGGCCGCGGATCTGCCGGACCATCAGCACGTCATGGCGCTGATAGTAACGACGGTTGCCACGGCGCTTGCTTGGCTCAAGGCTGGGGAACTCGGTTTCCCAGTAGCGCAGCACGTGCGGTTTGACGTCACACAGCTCGCTTACTTCACCAATGGTGAAGTAGCGCTTGGCCGGAATCGGCGGAAGTTCGCGGTTACTGCCCGGATCCAGCATATGCCTCCACCCGCTCCTTGAGCTTCTGGCCCGGACGGAAGGTGACTACCGTACGGGCGGAAATCGGAATTTCCTCGCCGGTCTTTGGGTTGCGACCCGGGCGCTGGTTCTTGCGCCGCAGATCGAAATTGCCGAAGCCCGACAGCTTCACTTGACGTCCCTGTTCCAATGCATCGCGCAACACATCGAAAAACGCGTCGACAAATTCCTTGGCCTCACGCTTGTTCAGACCGACTTCGTCGAACAAACGATCCGCCATCTCCGCCTTGGTCAATGCCATGCCTGCTCCCTGTATCCCGCCTCAGCCACGGATCTTTGCGCCGTGCCCATGATCAATCGCCGTCACCACGTCGGTGACTACGGCTTCCACGTCACGGTCCGTCAATGTGCGCGACTTGTCCTGCAAAATCAAGCCCATAGCCAAACTCTTGAAACCCGGCTCGACGCCTTGGCCGACATAACGGTCAAACAGCGCCACTTCACGCAGCAGTTCGCCAGCAGCAGCCCGGATGGTTGCCGACAGCTCAGCCCAGCTGACCGATTCAGCTACGACCACGGCCAGATCGCGACGCACGGCCGGGAAACGCGACAACTCGCTGGAACGCGGCAGCGAACGCGCAGCCAGCGGCGCCAGATCCAGCTCGAAAGCGTAGACATCTGCATCCACTTCCATGGCCTTGGTCAGGCGCGGGTGCAGTTGGCCGATCCAGCCGATGCATTCGCCGTCGCGCCAGATGTCCGCCGAGCGGGCCGGGTGCGCATACGGGCGCTGCGAGGCACGGAATTCCAGCGTGGCGCCAGAGGCTGCAGCCAGCGATTCCAGATCACCCTTGAGGTCATGGAAATCGACCTTGCGCGCCTTTTCGCCCCACTGCAGGGTGGCGGCATCACCGCATACGGCAGCTGCAACGCGCACGGTTTCCTTCGGCGCAGGCTTGCCCTCGCCGGCCTGCGCGGCGAACACGCGGCCGATTTCGAACAGACGCACGCGCCCAGCCTGACGAGCGACGTTGCGACCCAGCGTTGCCACCAGACCGGGCAGCAGCAGCGGTCGCATCACCGCCAGCTCGGCCGACAGCGGGTTGGCCAGCGCAACCAGACCTTCGTCCTGCTGCCACTGCTTCAGCAGCTCGGCATCGACGAAGGCGAAGTTGATGGTTTCCAGCATTTCGCGGGCCACCAACTGGCGGCGCACGCTGAGGTCATCCAGACGGGTTTCGCTGGGCATGGCGATGCGCGCAGCGCCGCCCGGCAAGGTGGTCGGGATGGATTCGTAGCCGTGGATGCGGGCCAGCTCCTCGATCAGGTCTTCTTCGATGGCGATGTCGAAACGACGGCTTGGGCCGGTAACGTTCCAGCCATCGGCCACAGCCTCGACCTGCATGCCAAGCGCGCGCAGGATGCGCTCGACTTCGGCGTCTTCAATCTGGATGCCGAGCACGCGCACGATACGGGCGCGACGCAGCAGGATCCTGGCGGCGACCGGCAGGTCGGCTTCACGCACGGCTTCGGTGACCGGTGCCGGCGTGCCGCCAGCCAGGTCGAGCACCAGCTTGGTGGCGTATTCGATGGCGGTACGCGGCAGCTGCGGATCGACGCCACGCTCGAAGCGGTGACCGGCATCGGTATGCAGGCCGAGCTTGCGACCGCGACCCATGATTGCTGCCGGGGCGAAGTGCGCAGCCTCCAGGAAGACCTTGCTGGTCGCATCGGTGACGCGGGTATCGAAGCCGCCCATCAGACCAGCCAGGCCAACCGGATGATCGGCATCGGTCACCACCAGGAAGCTGTCATCCAGCGCGGCGTCGCGGCCGTCGAGCAGCTTGAGGCTTTCACCGGCGCGCGAGCGACGCACGGCAATCGGCCCCTTCAGCGTATCAAGGTCGTAGGCATGCATCGGCTGACCGAGTTCCAGCATCACGTACTGGGTGATGTCGACCAGCAGCGACACCGGGCGCACGCCGCTACGGCGCAGGCGTTCGGCCATCCACAGCGGCGTGGTCGCGGCCGCATTGACGCCTTCGATCACACGGCCGAGGTAGCGCGGTGCTTCGGCACCGGCATCGAGCTGGATGCGCAGTTCACGCGTGCCCTGAGCCGGCACGGCATCGGCGGCGAACGGCTTCACTTCGCTGCGGGTAGCAGCGGCTACGTCAAAGGCGATACCACGCACGCTGAAGCAATCGGCGCGGTTCGGGGTCAGCTTGATCTCGATGCTGGAATCCGGCAGGCCGAGGTACTCAACCAGCGTGGTGCCGACCGGTGCGTCGTCCGGCAGTTCCAGCAGGCCGGAAGCGTCGTTGTCCAGGCCCAGCTCCTTGGCCGAGCACAGCATGCCGTTGGATTCGACGCCGCGCAGCTTGGCCGGCTTGATCTTCAGCTCGCCGATCTGCGCGCCAACCATCGCCAGCGGCGCGACCAGACCCGGACGCGCATTCGGTGCGCCGCAGACAATCTGCAGCAACTCAGCCTGGCCGGCGTCGACGCTGCAGATCTGCAGACGGTCAGCTTCCGGATGGCGGGTCGCTTCGACGATGCGCGCGACCACCACGTTGTCCAGGCCTGCGCCCAACGCGGTGACTTCTTCAACTTCCAGACCGATGGCGGTCAGCACGGCACTGAGTTCGTCACGCGAGGCGGTGGTCGGTACGTGGCTGCGCAGCCAGCTTTCAGAGAATTTCATGTGTTTACCTTGATGGGAGGCTAGCCTCCCGTTGCGGTTTCTTTTGTTGATGCCCAGCGCTTTGCGCCTGGGGCTGGTCAACGTTCAGGAGCTGCCGAGCGTGGCTCGGCACTACACAGTTCGCCTTAGGCGAACTGCTTGAGGAAGCGGACGTCGTTTTCGAAGAAGGCGCGCAGGTCGTTGACGCCATAACGCAGCATCGCGAAACGCTCCACGCCCAGGCCGAAGGCGAAGCCGGTGTAGCGCTCCGGATCGATGCCCACCGACTTCAACACGTTCGGATGGACCATGCCGCAGCCCAGCACTTCCAGCCAGCGGGTGCTGCCATCGGGCTGCTGCCAGGCGATGTCCACTTCCGCACCCGGCTCCACGAACGGGAAGTAGCTCGGGCGGAAACGCATTTCGAAATCACGCTCGAAGAAGGCGCGCACGAACTCGGACAGGGTGCCCTTGAGGTCGGCGAAATTGGAGTGTTCGTCCACCAGCAGGCCTTCGACCTGATGGAACATCGGCGAATGGGTCTGGTCGCTGTCGCTGCGGTACACCTTGCCGGCCGCGATCATGCGCAGCGGCGGCTTGTGGTCGCCCATGTAGCGCACCTGCACACCGGAGGTATGCGTGCGCAGCAGGCGGCCATCGCCGAAGTAGAAGGTGTCGTGCATGGCGCGCGCCGGGTGGTGCGGCGGGAAGTTCAGCGCCTCGAAGTTGTGCCAGTCGTCTTCGATTTCCGGGCCTTCGGACAGTTCGTAACCGAGGCGGGCGAAGATTTCGGTAATGCGCTCCAGGGTGCGCGTGACCGGATGCAGGCCGCCGCGTTCGCCATGACGGCCTGGCAGGGTGACATCGATGCTTTCAGAAGCCAGGCGTGCATCCAGCGCGGCGTTTTCCAGCAGCGTCTTGCGCTCACCCAACGCGGAGGACACGGCGTCGCGCGCGATGTTGATCGCCTCGCCCGCTGCCTTGCGCTCGTCGGCCGGCAATGCGCCAAGCTGCTTGAGCTGGGCAGTGATGCTGCCGCTCTTGCCCAACAGCGAAACACGCAGGTTTTCCAGCGTTTCCGGGCTCTGCGCCGCGGCCACATCGGCCAGCGCCTGCGCGGTCAAGGATTGGATGTCACTCATGGGATCGACGAAACCTCTGGCCGGCTTGCCTACGCGGTACGCGCCGGGCCGACCCCCGTCGCCACCAGTGGCTGACCGCCGCGCAACCATCGGCAGCGGCAACCAGCACAAAAAAGAATGGGGAAGGACTTGCGCCCTTCCCCATGCATTGTCTCACCACAGCCGCTGCGCGTGAACGCTACAACTGCTGCAGGAAGAACTTATGCCGCCAGTGCGCCCTTGGCCTTTTCTGCCAGAGCGGCAAAACCGGCTGCGTCGTGCACGGCGATATCAGCCAGCACCTTACGGTCCAGGGTGATACCAGCCTTCAGCAGGCCGTTCATGAAACGGCTGTAGCTCAGGCCGTTGATGCGGGCAGCCGCATTGATGCGGGTGATCCACAGCGAACGGAAATTGCGCTTCTTCTGCTTACGGCCAATGTAGGCGTACTGCTGTGCCTTGATGACTGCCTGCTTGGCAACGCGGAAGACCTTGCGACGGGCGTTGTAATAGCCCTTGGCGAGATCCAATACTTTCTTGTGGCGGCGGCGCGCCTGCACACCACGCTTTACTCGTGCCATGGTTCAGTCCTCAGAGGTAGGGAAGCATACGGTCCAGACGGCCTGCGTCTTCTGCGCGGACGTGATTCGTCTGACGCAGGTTACGCTTCCGCTTGGTCGCTTTCTTCGTGAGGATGTGGCTACGGTTGGCGTGACCGCACTTGTACTTGCCGGAGGCGGTCTTGCGGAAACGCTTGGCCGCCGCCCGGTTGGTCTTGATCTTGGGCATTGCTATGTCCTTGATGGTCTCTTTTCACTGACTGGGCGGTGGTTTTACCCACACTTTCCGTCCCTGCCCTTGTCTGTTTAAAGCCCACACTCCCATTGGAGGCAGGCAGGTCCTGGGTACAGCAAACAACAAACCCGGCGAACCGGGCCGCCCATTATGCCTTGCGCACCAGCCACTTGCAAACAGCAAGCAGGCTGGCACCAAAAATGGCTGAACAGGCATGCAAACAGGGAGGTAGCCGAAGCCCCTCCCTGTTCAGCTAAGCAGCAGGCCCGAGGGCCAGCGGCTTACTTCTTCTTCGGCGCGATCATCATGACCATCTGCCGGCCTTCCAGGCGCGGACGGGACTCGATCACGATGTCCTCACCCAGATCAGCCTCGATCCGGTTGGCCATTTCGCGACCCAGTTCCTGATGGCTCATTTCGCGGCCACGGAAGCGGATGTTGACCTTGATCTTGTCGCCCTCTTCGAGGAAACCGCGCATCTTGCGCAGCTTGATCTGGTAGTCGCCCTCGTCCGTGACCGGACGGAACTTCACTTCCTTGATCTCGACCTGCTTGGTCTTCTTCTTGGCCTCGTTGGCCTTCTTTTGCGCTTCGAACTTGAACTTGCCGAAATCCATGATCTTGCAGACCGGCGGATCGGCCTGCGGCTGGATTTCAACCAGGTCCAGGCCTTCGTCTTCGGCCATGGACAGCGCTTCGTCGCGCGACAACACGCCAATCATTTCACCGTCACTGCCGATCACGCGTACGCGCGGCACCCGGATTTCCTGATTACGGCGGTTCTGTTTGTTGTCAGGGATACTGATATTGCAATCTCCAAGTGGATTAGTACCGGCCCTGCGGAGTGTCCGCCGGGGCCGGGGCCCTACTTACTTCAATGTTTCAATTCTGCCTGCAGCCGTTCGACGAAGGCCTGAACCGACATCGAACCAAGGTCTTCACCGGACCGCGTGCGCACGGCCACGGCCCCGTTTTCCTTCTCGCGGTCACCAATGACCAGCAGGTACGGTACGCGCTGCAGCGTATGCTCGCGAATCTTATAGCCGATCTTCTCGTTGCGCAAATCGGCGTCAACCCGGAAGCCTTGATTTGCAAGGCTTTTGCGAACTTCCTCGACGTAATCGGCCTGGGCATCGGTGATATTGGCCACCATCACCTGCACCGGTGCCAGCCAGGTCGGGAACGAACCGGCGTGCTGCTCGATCAGAATGCCCAGGAAACGCTCCATCGAGCCAACAATGGCCCGGTGCAGCATCACCGGATGGCGCTTCTGGCTGTTCTCGTCCACGTATTCAGCACCGAGGCGGCCCGGCATCATGAAGTCGACCTGCATGGTGCCCAGCTGCCAGGTACGGCCGATGGCATCCTTCAGGTGGTACTCGATCTTCGGGCCATAGAACGCGCCCTCGCCCGGCAGCTCCTGCCATTCCACGCCGCAGCTGGACAGCGCGGTGCGCAGCGCGCCCTCGGCCTTGTCCCAGGTCTCGTCGTCGCCCAGACGCGATTCCGGACGCAGCGCGATCTTGATCTGGATTTCCTCGAAACCGAACGCCTTGTACACCGCCAGCGCCTGCTGGTGGAAGGCCGTCACTTCGGCCTCGACCTGGCTCTCGGTGCAGAAGATGTGGCCATCGTCCTGGGTGAAGCCGCGCACGCGCAGGATGCCGTGCAGCGCGCCGGACGGCTCGTTGCGATGGCAGGCACCGAACTCGCCGTAGCGGATCGGCAGGTCGCGGTAGCTGTGCAGGCCCTGGTTGAACAACTGCACGTGACCCGGGCAGTTCATCGGCTTCAGCGCATAGGTGCGCTTCTCCGATTCGGTGAAGAACATGTTGTCCTGGTAGTTGTCCCAGTGACCAGACTTCTTCCACAGGCTCACGTCGAGGATCTGCGGGCAACGCACTTCGCCGTAACCACTCTCGCGATAGACGTTGCGCATGTACTGCTCGACGACCTGCCAGATCGACCAGCCCTTCGGGTGCCAGAACACCAAGCCCGGCGCCTCTTCCTGCAGATGGAACAGATCCTGCTGCTTGCCGATGCGGCGGTGGTCGCGCATTTCAGCTTCTTCGATGCGCTTGATATAGGCCTCAAGCTGCTTCTTGTCAGCCCAGGCAGTACCGTAGATACGCTGCAGCTGCTCGTTCTTGGCATCGCCACGCCAGTACGCACCGGAGATGCGCATCAGCTTGAAGGACTTCAGGAAGCGCGTGTTCGGCACGTGCGGACCGCGGCACATGTCCACGTATTCCTGGTGGTAGTACATGCCCATCGCGGTGACGTCATCGGACATGTCTTCGATCAGGCGCAGCTTGTAGTCCTCGCCACGCGCCTTGAAGATTTCGACCACTTCCGCGCGCGGCGTGACCTTCTTGATCACGTCGTAGTCCTGGGCGATCAGCTCGCCCATGCGCTTCTCGATCGCCGCCATGTCTTCCGGCGTGAACGGGCGCTCGTTGTAGATGTCGTAGTAGAAGCCTTCGGCGATGACCGGACCGATCACCATCTTGGCCTCCGGGTACAGCTGCTTCACCGCATGGCCGACCAGGTGGGCGCAGGAGTGGCGGATGATCTCCACGCCCTCCTCGTCCTTGGCGGTGATGATGCGCAGCGAAGCGTCGTGATCGATCACGTCGCCGGCATCAACCTGCACGCCGTCCACGGCGCCGGCAATGGTGGCCTTGGCCAGGCCTGCACCAATGGACTGGGCAACGTCCATGACGCTGACCGGGTTTTCGAACTGACGGACGCTGCCGTCTGGGAGAGTGATGTTGATCATGGGGTTCACCAAAGGTCACGGCCCGCCGGGCGGGCTGGAAACAACGCCAACAGGCGCGATTTCACGGGATTCACGGAATTCTGGGCAATAAAAAAGCGCCACGACGGCGCCTGCAACAGGGCGGTGGCGGGGTTCAGCAGTGGGCGATGGTAGTGCTCATGTCACACGCTCGGCCGGCGTTTCGCGCGGGCCACCTTGATTGCCGAAGGGGTTGTTATGGAGATATTAAACCAATCGGGGGAAACCTGCTGCGAGGCCGCTCCAGCGCGCACTTGATGCCCGCGACCAAACCACAGCAGAGCGAGTGCAGCGCATTGACTGGCCGGCAACGGCACACCCGGGAGCAAGCCTTCACCCACTGGACCTGACGCTTTGGCGGCATCCAAACCCGGCACAAATTCAATGAAATCAATGCTGAAGCAGGCACCCTCTGCGGAAATCCCGGCTTCCTCGCGTAACCGCCGGACAACACCAGCAACTGGGCGCAGCCACTGCCGCCACTAGTCGCAGCCGCACCCAGCTAGCGCGCACCCCCACCGAAAACCGGAAGATTCTTGCTCACACAGTGAATGCCACCGCCACCGGCGGCGATCGGGTCGATATTGATCTGGACGATCTCCCGGCCCGGATAGAGCGACTTGAGCAAGTCCCTGCAGCGCGCATCAGCCCCGGCATCGCCGAACTCGGGCGCGATGACTGCACCGTTGATCGGCAGGAAGTTGATGTAGCCAGCAGCGTAGTCAGCCTCCCGCGTGTAGAGGTTGTCACGCGGCGCATCGGGCGGCGACAGCGTGTGCACCTGCAGGCGTCGCCCCGCCGCATCGGTAGCCGCCTTGAGGATCTCCAGATGGCGACGGGTGACCGCGAAATCATAGGAGTCAGGATCATTGTCGAGGTTGGCGATGACGACGCCCGGCTCCGCGAATCGCGCATAGAAATCGACATGGGCATCGGTGATATCGCGCCCCTTGATTCCCGGCAGCCAGATGATCTTGCGCAGGCCAAGCAGCGACTTCAGCTCTTCCTCGATCTGTGCACGACTCATACCCGGATTGCGGTTGTCATTGACCCAGCAACTCTCGGTCATGATCGCCGTGCCATCACCGTCCACCTCGATGCCACCACCTTCACCGGTGAGCCGACTGCGCATATAGCGCGCCTGCAGGTCTGCGCTCAGTGTCTTCGCCACAGCGGTATCGCCAGCGAAGGCCTGCTTGCGCCCCCAGCCGTTGAAATTGAAATCAACCAGCCCGAGCTGCGCATCGCGCCCGAGCACAAAACAACCACCGTAATCGCGCACCCAGATGTCATCGAGCGGCATCGGCATGTAGCGGATATTGGTATTGCCGCAGGCATGCCGAGCCTCAGCCTCCTGCGCTTGGCGGCACAGAATGGTGACCGGCTGATAGCGGGAAATTGTGCGCGCCAGAAGTGCGACAGTCCTGTTCACCGGGGCGGCCCAGTCACGCCAGACAGCCTTGGATGCGGCATAGGCCAGAAATACACGATCCTGCGGCACCTCCTCCGCCGGCAAGCGCCAGCCCTGCCCGGCTGCTGCATCCAACGGTGCGCACAAGCCACGCTTGATGGATGCCGCCGCGCCAAGGCCAACGGAGAGCTGCGCAAGAAATTGCCTACGGTTCAACATCACATCACCTCAAGGATAGGCGGCGATTCCATCAGACATCCGGCTGACACATGTGAACCGGCCACTACCGACGCAGAGGGTGCCAGCAGAGGCCTATTGCACAGAACAAGCGGATAGTCCCGCCCCGCTGATGAAGGCGCTGTCGCGAGCGAAGGCAGGTGGAACCAATGCAGCACGAAGCCAAGCAAGACCGCCCAGCCATGACCATCAGCAACTAAATCCGGATTGCCACGGAAGCCTCCGGGCAGACGAGGCGAAATGCGAGGCCCATAGGCCTGATTCGCTCTTCAAGTGATTCCACCGAAACCGCTGCGCCGGGTTTCAAGTGGTGGGCGGTACAGGGTTCGAACCTGTGACCCCTACCATGTCAAGGTAGTGCTCTACCGCTGAGCTAACCGCCCGTTTTGAAGCTATTTTCCGCTGCGAAGGCTGAACCAACCGAGCCGCAACGCATACAATCACCAGTAAACAAAAAACCCGGCCGGTGCCGGGCTTTTGTGGCCACTTCCCGAAGAAGTGGTGGGCGGTACAGGGTTCGAACCTGTGACCCCTACCATGTCAAGGTAGTGCTCTACCGCTGAGCTAACCGCCCGTCTCAGCAACAATTTCTTCGCTGCGAGGGCGCGTATCTTAACCCTGCTCTTCACGAAGAACAACCGTTTTCGAGAAAAATTTCACCCTGGGCCAGTTCAGCCCAGATTCGCCTCTTTCAGACGGTGAATCTGGTCGCGTATGCGTGCGGCATCCTCGAACTCCAGATCGCGCGCGTGCTGGTACATCGTCTGCTCCAGCTCCTTGAGACGCGCAGCGAGCTTGGCCGGTTCCAGCGGCAGGTAGTCGCTCTCTGGCTCGGCCACGCGACGCCCCTTGCCCTTGGCGCTGGACTTGGGCGAACTTTCCTCGTGCGCACCCTCGAGGATGTCAACGATGGGCCGCACCACCGACTGCGGCACGATGCCGTGCGCCTCGTTGTACTCCACCTGCTTCTGCCGGCGACGATCGGTCTCGTCGATGGCCGCCTGCATCGAGCGGGTGATCTTGTCGGCATACAGGATGGCCTTGCCGCGCACGTTACGTGCGGCGCGGCCGATGGTCTGGATCAGCGAGCCGGTTGAACGCAGGAAGCCCTCCTTGTCCGCGTCAAGGATCGCGACCAGCGACACCTCGGGCATGTCCAGGCCTTCACGCAGCAAATTGATGCCGACCAGCACGTCAAACTTGCCCAGGCGCAGATCGCGAATGATCTCGACGCGCTCCACCGTATCCACATCCGAGTGCAGGTAGCGCACGCGGATGCCGTGCTCCCCCAGGTATTCGGTGAGATTCTCGGCCATGCGCTTGGTCAGCGTGGTAACCAGTACGCGGTCACCCATCTTGATGCGCTCATTGGCCTGCGACATCAGGTCGTCGACCTGGGTGCCGACCGGGCGGATCTCCACCTGCGGATCGATCAGGCCGGTCGGGCGTACCACCAACTCGGTGATGTCATCACCGGATTCGCGCAGCTCGTAGGGCCCCGGCGTTGCCGACACATAGATGGCACGCGGTGAGCGCGCCTCCCATTCCTCGAAACGCAGCGGCCGGTTGTCCAGCGCCGACGGCAGACGGAAGCCGAACTCGACCAGCGTCTCCTTGCGTGAACGGTCGCCTTTGTACATGGCACCGATCTGCGGAATGGTCACATGCGATTCGTCGATGACCAGCAATGCATCAGGCGGCAGGTAATCGAACAGGGTCGGCGGCGGATCGCCGGCCGCCTTGCCGGTAAGGTGGCGCGAGTAGTTCTCGATGCCGTTGCAATAGCCGACTTCGGCCATCATTTCCAGATCGTACTGGGTGCGCTGCGCCAGGCGCTGCGCTTCGACCAGCTTGTTCTGCGCATACAGCTGCTCCAGCCGCTCCTTCAGTTCGACCTTGATGGTCTCCACTGCCGCGAGCACGCGCTCACGCGTGGTGGCGTAGTGGGTCTTCGGATAGATGGTGTAGCGCTGCATCTTGCGCAGGCTTTCGCCAGTAAGCGGATCGAACATGCTCAGCTGCTCGATATCGCCATCGAACAACTCGATGCGCAGTGCCTCGCTGTCCAGCTCGGCCGGGAACACATCGATCACCTCACCGCGCACGCGGAAAGTACCGCGCTGCAGCTCGTACTCGTTGCGGGTGTACTGAAGCTGGGTCAGGTGCTTGATCAGGTCACGCTGATCAATGCGCTCGCCCTTGGACAGGATCAGGCGCAGCGACAGATAGTCTTCCGGCGCACCCAGACCATAGATGGCCGATACCGTCGCCACCACGATCGCATCCGGCCGCGACAGCAAGGTCTTGGTCGCCGCCAGACGCATCTGCTCGATGTGCTCGTTGATCGAACTGTCCTTCTCGATGAAGGTATCCGACGACGGCACATAGGCCTCGGGCTGGTAGTAATCGTAATAGCTGACAAAGTACTCGACCGCGTTGTTCGGGAAGAATGCCTTGAACTCGCCGTACAACTGCGCCGCCAGGGTCTTGTTCGGTGCCATCACCAGGGTTGGCCGCTGCACCTGTTGAATCACATTGGCAATGGTATAGGTCTTGCCCGAGCCGGTCACACCCAGCAGGGTCTGCTTGGCAATGCCCGCCTCGAAGTTGGCCACCAGCTTTTCGATGGCGGCCGGCTGGTCGCCGGAGGGCGAGTACGGCGATACGAGCTGAAAGCTGTCGGACATGGCGGGCGCTGACCGGAGTGGACTGGTGAGTATAGCGAGCACAGGGCAGACGCCCGTGCATGGGCTAACCCGATGTTCAGGCAAGGATTGCGGCGAGTCCGCCGCAGCCGGGATTTCGCAAAGA
Source organism: Stenotrophomonas sp. STEN023 (assembly GCF_056760135.1). Classification (NCBI taxonomy): domain Bacteria; kingdom Pseudomonadati; phylum Pseudomonadota; class Gammaproteobacteria; order Lysobacterales; family Lysobacteraceae; genus Stenotrophomonas; species Stenotrophomonas sp. STEN023. Next base: position 44,349 of record NZ_JBRREF010000024.1, read on the forward strand.
CTGGAACCCTGCATTCCGCACCCAACTTCCTGCCCATGCAATCGCAGCAAGCACACCATCGCCCAGCAGCCCTTTTGCCAATGGAAGGCTTCACGCTTATCGAGGCGCTGGTCTGCGCGGTCGTGATTGGAACGCTGGCCTCGGTTGCGGTGCCAGCGCTCAACACGCTGCTGCTGCGACAGCGCGCCCTGGCCACCCAGCATGCACTGGTCGCGCACCTGCACCTTGCACGTAGCAGCGCCATCTGGCGGCGCAAAAACACGGTGCTCTGCCCTTCATCAACTGGCCAGCAGTGCGCCAATGCATCGGACTGGAGCGCAGGCTGGCTGGTGTTCATGGATTCCGATGGCAATGGGCGCCCCGACAAGGGCTCCGACATTCTCCGGTTCACAGCGCAACCCACAGCGGCAACACTTCTGGTACTGGGCAGCCCTGGGCGCAGCAGTGTCCGCTACCTGGTCGACGGACGCAGCGCTGGGTCCAACATGACGCTGTCGATCTGCAGCCACACTGGGACAATGCACGCGAGGGTCATCGTCAACAATGCAGGCCGTGTACGCAGCGAAAAACCTGGACACAACCAGCGCTGCAATGTGAACACAGGTGTTGCGCCAAGCCCGTATGCCAAGTAGAATGCGCCTCCCCGCCCGAATAGCTCAGCCGGTTAGAGCACTTGACTGTTAATCAGGGGGTCGTTGGTTCGAGTCCAACTTCGGGCGCCAGATTTAAAAACACAAAAGCTCGCCGAAAGGCGGGCTTTTGTGTTTTTGGTGCCTGCTGAACCAGACACTGCAAGGCGAGCAGCCTTTCCCGGGGCAGCTCAACGCGCCGCACACAAACGAAAAGCCCGCCGTCTCCGGCGGGCTTCTCAAGGCGAAACCAAACTCACCAGCAATCAGCAACTGTCGCAGAACCACTCTTGGTGCGAACGCCCTGAGCATTGACCGACAAGGTGCCGCACTTTGGATCCTTCTGGCTCGATGTTGGTACCGCCTGCAGGATGAAGGCGCGGGCGGTTGGATCACCGCCCTGGAAGCCGACCGCGTAGTACTTGCCCAACTCCGTTTCGCAGCGTGGAGCTGGCGCGCCAACATAACTCAGGTTGGTCGTATAGAAGCGCTCCATCGTCTGCGCATGCTGCTGCAGACAGCCCGCAACAGCGGTACGTCGCGCCTTGACCACGTATTCCCTGTAGTTGGGATAGACGATGGCAGAAAGAATCGCAATCACCGCCACCACGATCATCAACTCAACCAGCGTGAACCCCGCCGCCGAACGACCGGCGGCGGTATGCGTATTGCGCCTCGCATGAGCAATGTTCTTCATTTCCATCAATCCCCGATCAGTTCACGCCAGGAAACACGCTTGATATTGCCATTGTTCGTGTTCGTCTTGGTCTTGGCGTAGGTGCCGTCATCCAAACTCGTGTACATGTTGTCGCCGATGAAGATTGGATTATTGGGGCTGCTGCCGTAACCAATGCCGGAACCTGGCACGCCGTTGAGCGAATCCTTGCCATCGATCACGCCATCACCATTGGCGTCGAAGAAGCCGCCAGACAACCGACCGCCGGTGAACGGATCGATCGCCATCGTGAAGCCCTTACCGGTTGGGCTGCAGACATCGGCCGAATCCGGAATACGCGTCGTGCCAATAAGGGTCAGGCCCTGGAAGAAGTTGGGCACGACCATACGCTCGCCTGCAGCAACGCCAGTAGGAGGCACCAGGTTCATGTACCAGCCGTTCTCCCCCACTGTCTCCACACGCTCAATGACGCGGACATCATATGCACCGATCTTGCCTTCATCGAGAATGCTGACCTCCTCCAATCCACTGGAGATCGTCGCCCCCTTGTCGATCAAGCCGTACCAGGTCTGCACGTTCTTGTTGGCGCGGTCAGCCGAATTGAGGTAACGGCCTGTGCCCGCAAATACCCATGTCTGCAGGGTCTTGGGATTGACCGCCACCAGCGGAGCAGCAGTGAAGGGCTTGGTATCACCGGCCGCATAGAGCCGGCTCGCCGTACCGGTGGCCAGCTTGAAGCGCCACAGATTCCCCTTCATGTCGCCGGCATAGACGGTATCAACCAGACCGTTGCCTGCAGCGGACCAGGCGTTGATGCCAGCCAGACCGTTGTCACCCCCCACAGCAGTGGAGACGGTGGATACGGCGCCATTGGCCATATTGATCACCACCAGCTTGGCGATGCCATCGGTGCTGTTCGGACCATTGCCGAGCAGCACACGCCACTGTCCATCACTCACCTGGGAAATGATCGGCTGCCCAAGATTGTTGCCCAGCGACGCATCGCTGATCTCCCACATCAACTTCGGGGTGCCAGGCGCCGTGACATCCAGGGCAAAAACGGTCTTGCCGCCACGCCCCATGGTGCCCACCAGCGCGGTCCGCCACTTGGTGCCGTCATACCAATCTGCAGCGGTCATGGCGCCGTCGACTGTATAGGTATGCTCATAGAGTGGATCGGTGAACTTCTGCGTCCCGGTCAGCTTGGACATACCCTCGGTCGGTACGAAGGCAAACACTTCCTTGCCGGTGCTGGCATTGAACGCGTGCAGCATGCCGTCGTTGGCACCGACATACACGATCGGCGTACGCGTGGCCTGGGTGGAAGCGAAAGCCGCATAGCCACTCGCGCCGGTGAAGGAACTCTTCGTGTACAGGCGCGCATTGGGCGCACCGACGTACACCGGCTGCGAATTGACGATATCGCCAAGCAGGCTCAGGCGGTTGCGGTAGGCGCCACCATTGCTCTTCTCACCCGAGCGATCACCACGCAGGTAATTGACGACGGAAGCCGACAATCCACCAACAGCACCCTGAAAACCTGCCAAGGTTCCGGCGTTGTTGTAGAAGATCTGCCGGGCATTGGTCGTTGCGTTGGTCGGCCCCCAAACCGGGAACTGATCAGCTGCCGACCACGCCTGCGTGAGCGCACCGGTGTCGGTGTTGACGTCGTATGCATACAAGCGCCCTGCCCACTCGCGGTTCTGGCCAGTAACAAACTGCGCCTGGAAGGTGCGCGCGCCAGCCTCGAGCTTGGTCGAATTGCTGGCAAACGAACTAGCTGAACCTTCGGCCTTGCGCGCGATCGACTCGAACGCCTGGCGCAGGCTGGCAACCATTTTGTCGGCTTCACTGGCCACGTAGAAGTTGTCAGGACGCGGATAGCTATTGGGCGTACTGGTGACACCACCGCCCGAACCGCTGGTCAGGTAGTCGGTGTTGGTATGCCACCAGGACGTCGTCAACCCGGTCGTGGTCATCGGATCGAAACCGATGGGCGCGTCAAAGCCACCGTACTTGGCAGTCAGCCAATACTGGTTGGTTGCCTTCGGTTCAAGGATCTGGTTCTCGCGCACGTCCACCCAATACGTAGACAAGGTCTGCTTGCCAAGCGTATTCGGCTGGCCAACTACGTCGGTGCGGATGTCGTTGGTGTTGGCGTAGTACGCCAGACCCGCAATGAATGCAGAGTTGCCGCGGCCACTGAAGCTGGTCGCATTTGCCTTGGTGGTGATGCCTTCGAGATCGAAGATCTTCTGCGTGTACTTGATCGCAAGATCCAGGTCCTTCTCAGGCGCAGTATTCGGAATATCTCGATCTTCATGGGTATTGACGTCGCCAATACCCAGCGCCGCGTTCACCTGGCAGGAGTAACGGATCGGATCGTCCCAGTCGGTGATGACCGGAAATCCGTCGGCATAGGTGTAGTTGATGTTGTTGGTGTATTCGGCGAGATTCCCCAGCCCGCGGAAGTAGCGCAGGGCTGCGTAGTACAACTCGCTCACCGGGTCGTTGCTCTTGGGTGCAGCGGTGGTCATCTGACCGAATTTATTGAGGTAGTTGATGACGCCGCTGTCCACGATGCCTGTTGCTGCCGTCGCAGCGGCATCCGCCGGATTGGGGTTGCGCACCAGCACGCCAGTGGTGGGGTCCCATTCCCGCCTCGCATTGTCGAGGATGCCCTGTTCGGGGTAATGGGTACTGGGGCCGACGAACTTCTGGCGAGCGCGCAGGACACCACCGTTGCGCTGATTCCCGGACTGGTTGAGAAAGCCGAAAATGCTGTAAGTGATGCGCTTGGAGTACTCCTGGATCAGACCTTCAGGCTTCCAGCCCTCCGAGTACCTCACGCAGTTGGTTTCGACGCCCACACTGGCATCGCAGACCTTCACACGGACGCTGACTTCATAGACAACCCCTGGGTCACTGTTCTTGCCCGACTGCGTCAAGGTGTGCTTCGAAGGATCGTAGGCAGTTGGAGTGCCGTTCAGATCGCCACTGGAGCTGAAACGCATGCGATTGCCAAGACCTTCAATCTTGACGGTAAGGCTGTTCCAGGTCGCACCGGTCAGGTTCTTGACCGAAGTTGCATTGGAGATCACCCGATTGGGGAATAGACCCGAACCGTGATGCCTGGCCTTCTCGAGAATGGTGGTTGTCGGCGTATCCACGACGCGATAGCCGCCAGTCAACCCCGAGCGGAACGGATCGATGGTCTGGGTCGCCGCCCAGTTCATATAGTTACCGCTCCACTGCTTATCGGTGGGGCAATTGAATGAGCTGGCTGCACCGGTCGGATAGAAGTACCGATCGGGCTCGTTAGAGCTGTAATTGTACAGATAGCACTTGTTGGGATCGAAGTAACCCGAATAGCGACGAGAACCATCGTAGCTGCCGATATTGGCCTGGCTGATCAGCGTCGGGTATTCCACCGACGGCACCAGCACCAGGTTGCCAGGAACGTCGCTGCCGACGAACATCGGCGATTGTGCAATCTCCACCGCAGGCGCCTGCATGGCACACAGCGCGGCGAACAGGCCAATCGCAACAGCACCGAACCTGCTTCTCACCGAGCGCGCCTGACTGTCTTTATTGCCGGAATAGGTATTCATGATCTTTCAGAGCCCCAAGGCGACGGTCCTTATTTGACCGTGATGTTGGATTGCAGGACGACGACCGCGCGATCGGTAACTGCAGCCGGATCGTGGCTGCGCGCGATGATGCGATAGAACGACTCCAGCGTTACACCGCCACCGCCACCATACTGATTGGCGTTGGCGCTCTGGTTCTGCTGCAGTTCGTCCGTGCTCTCGCGTTGCCCGAGATACTGGACGAAGTACTGAGGTCGGCCTGCAGCCTGCGCCTGGGTCGCCGTGCCATTGACCCACCCTGCGCCGCCGCCGGTATAGGTACTGGCTGGTGGTATTGGACACGGGGTCGCGCCAACACTGCAGTTGGTGCCGATCGTATTACCAGCAACCACGGCAGCACGAACTGCAACCTCCGCTTCGCGAAGGGCCGATTCGGCGGACTGGAAGGCCAGGCTTCGGTCGTACATGTTGCCGCTCATGCGTTCACGCAGTAGCGTTCCGCGGATGCTGGCCAAGCCGATCAGCGTGATCACGATCAGGATCAGCAACACCACCAGCAGGCTTGCGCCGCGCTGCCGTGCGGACCCTGCAGCCAAGCGATGATTGATGTTCATTGCGCACGATTCCTCAAGGTAACCACCTGTTCCAGCTGCCGTGTCAGCGGGACATTGCCGCTCCCCACCGCGCTATCGCTATTGACGGTGAATGTGATGCGGATCGACGTCACGTCCTGCCAACCTGCAACCGCGCCGGCGGCGACATAGTCGGTGGTCGCAGGGTCCTGCAGGTACTCGATCTGCATGTTGGATACACCCTCGACCATCTCTTCTCTGGCGGCACCATTGAGAACACGGAACAGGGAGGTGCCGCCACGGCCGTTATCGGCCACGAACCAGCGCACGCCATTGAGCTTGCTGATCACCGAATTCAGCGGGTAGAGATAAGCTGGCGCGGCGGGGTTGCAAGGAGCCGGCAACACGTTGAGGCTGGTGCTGCAATTGCCCGTATTGGAATGGCTGATGGTGGTCGCAGTGACCGGACCCGCACGGAACACCGCAACCTGCTTCGTATCGCAAACCATCAACACATCGTTTGCCGCCATTCCGGTGCTCTTGTCGACGGTGAACACGGTGCCGGCATACGCCGTGACGTTGGCCAATTCATTGCCCACCAGCAAGAGCTGCAGCGCGTCACTACCTGCCAGCGAACCGGTCAGGGCGCCATTGTCATAACCGCGCACGGACTGCGACCAGGTGCTCCACCAGTTGGCACCAGCCAGGTCTGCAACGTTTGCAACCGGCAGACCGATGTCACATGGGTTGCCGCTGGCTTCACGGATGTCCCTGCCCATCATCTCGAAACCAAACTGCATGTTCTCCTGGACCTTGCCCAGCCCATCCGTGGTCCGATAGGCCTGCTGGCTGGAAATGAAGATCATCCCCACCGCTCCCAGCACAACCAGGCCGATCACCAGCGAGATCATCAGTTCGATCAGGGTCATGCCAGCCATACCGGCAGGTGCCCTCATGCGCATTGCCCGGTTCCCCTTCATAGCCTCACCACCGTCTGCACCTGACGCGCCGTACCGCCTTCAACATTGGCAGCATTGTCAGCTGCCGCATTACCCTTGCTGCCACGAGAGTCGTCCCATTGCACGGTCACCGTACATAGCCCGGCAGCACAGGTGATCTGCCCGCAGATGCTGTCATCGTCATCAGGATCCTTGGTCATGCCTGCCTTGAGCGACTCGATCCAACGGCTTACGTCATTCTTGGCCAGCGAACCGCCAGCTGGAATCTCGCACTCCATGCCATCGGTGTTGTAGGAACCGGCGAGCGCAGCCTGGCGGTTGGCGCGCATTGCGTCGATCGCCGAATACGAATAAGCAACAACCTGGCTACGCTCAAGCGAGCTCTGCCCGTTGCGCAGCGCCGTCGCCTGCATCGCTGCGATACCCAGCAGGGCAACGCCCAGTACGAGCACGGACACCATCACTTCAATCAAGCTGACGCCCGCCTGCTGGCGGGGCGCGAAGGCGGCTGCGGAAGTGTACATTCCAGTTTTCATCTGTTTTTGACCTCGGCTCAGGGACACACGCCACCACCATCCACGCGACTGCTGGAAATACGCGCAGCAGAGGCGAGAGTCACAGTGCGCCGGTTGTCTGCCGGACTCGCCGTCGGAATACAGAACGTCACGGCACTGTTGACGGCCGTATTGGACAAACCATCCGGGCGGAAGGTGATCCGCGCCACGCCCGATGTCACCTGTACCGGCGCCTTCGCTTGATTGACGCGCAGCACCGTACCATTCGACTCAATCACGGTCAGCCAGTTGGCCCAACCGCCGCCGCAGGTCGCGCCATTGGCACTACCACAGACCGACACCCGGGTATTGCGCTTGATGGCCTCGCTACGCGCCTGCTGCAGCGCGGCAACCAGCTCGTTGGACTGGGAGGTCAACCGGCTGGCGTTGATGAACGACCGGAACGACGGAACAGCAATGGCAGCCAGAATCGCCGCGATCGCCACCGTCACCATCAGCTCGACCAAGCTGAAGCCCCGGCCACGACGGCGCCCCGACGCACGCACTGCTGCTCGATGAATGCTGGGCATACCTTTCCCCATTTGGACGACTTACTCTATTTGCAGGACGGCAGCTACTCCATCGGTTCAGGGATGAACGGCACGTTCCGGCGCACGAATGGCGTCAGCTTCCGCCCCTTTGCCCATCGACGGATATCCGCAGCGCATGCCCACACCCGAGCAGGCCGAACTGAACCCCCTGGACCCCATCAGCCAGGCCCAGACCATCATTCGCATCATGCTGGCGGGAGAGGCACTGGCCGCCCTGCTGACCATGGCACAAAGCGCGCGCACGGACCTGTTGACCTATTTCGGACTGGCTTCATTCACCATCCAATGGGTGGCACTGGCGTCACTGGCGCTGCTCTATGTCGCACGCAGGCACCTGCGCCGCGCGACGGCGTCACAGATCGCAGTGGTCGCATTGATGGCCCTGCTCTGCAGTACATGGCTGGTCACCGCACTGGCGGCCATCTTGCTGCACGACACCTGGCTGGTCCCGGCCGAAGGCTGGCCGATGTTCGCAGTAAAGCTCACCACGATGGCTTTGCTGGTTGGCCTGGTGACGCTGATCGCCTTCCAAAGCCACTGGCGTCAACGGCAATTGGCGGTGCGAGCCAAGCAGGCAGAGCTGGAAGCCCTGCAGGCGCGGATCCGCCCCCATTTCCTGTTCAATACGCTCAACACCGGCGCCGCCTTGGTCCATCAACGCCCGCAGGATGCGGAGCGACTATTGCTGGATCTGGCCGATCTGTTCCGGGCAGCACTTGCAGGCCCGCGCGCGATCCCGTTGAGCGAGGAAATCGCACTGGCCAAGCGTTACGCGGAAATAGAAGGCCTGCGTTTCGGCGAGCGCATGCAGATCCACTGGCAGCTGCCCGATCCCATTCCGCAGCAGTTGGTACCGACGCTTTCCATTCAACCACTGATCGAGAATGCGATACGGCACGGCGTCGAGCCATCGCCCGACGGCGGCAAGATACATGTGCGCCTGCAGCAGGCGGCCAACTCACTCGCCATCATCATCGAGAACGACCTGCCGCCAGCTGGCGCACCCAACCTGCGCACTGGCCACAAGGTTGGGCTCGAATCGTCTCGCGCCCGTATCCGGGCGCTGACGGGAGGACTTGGCGACGTGGCGACCCGCATCGAAAACGGCCGCCACATCACCACCATCACCCTGCCCGCCTGATCCCGCTGATCAGGCAACTACCTGATAGCAAGGGCGGTACTCACCGGAAATCTTCATCCGGCGCTGCTCGACAAACGCGCGCAGCAGCTCGTCCAGCGCCTGCATCATCTCGGTATCGCCGTGGATCTTGAATGGGCCGAACTCCTCGATCCGGGCCATGCTCTCTTCCTTGACATTGCCTGCAACGATGCCGGAGAACGCACGACGCAGGTCGGCGGCCAGATCCGGCGCCGGGCGGCCCTTGTGCAGGTCCAGGCCAGCCATGGCTTCATGCGTGGGCACGAACGGCTGCTGGTAGGCCAGCGGGATCTCCACCTGCCAGTTGTAGAAGAACGAATCGCGCTGTGCCAGGCGGAACTCACGCACGCGCTTGATGCCTTGCGACATCTTGCGAGCCACACCAACCGGGTCGCCAACGATGATTTCGTAGCGCTCCGCCGCCTTGTCACCCAGGGTCAAGCGGATGAAACGATCGATCTGCTGGAAGTACGGCGCAGCAATGGCCGGGCCACTGAGAATCAGCGGGAACGGCAGGTCCTTGTTCTCCTCGCTCAACAGGATACCGAGCAGGTACAGGATCTCTTCGGCGGTACCGACGCCACCCGGGAACACGATGATGCCGTGGCCGAGACGGACAAACGCCTCCAGGCGCTTCTCGATGTCCGGCATGATCACCAGATGGTTGACGATCGGGTTCGGCGACTCGGCGGCGATGATGCCCGGCTCGGTGATGCCGATGTAGCGGGTATTGGTCTTGCGCTGCTTGGCGTGGGCAATGGTGGCGCCCTTCATCGGCCCCTTCATCGCGCCTGGGCCGCAGCCGGTGCAGATGTCCAGGCCACGCAGGCCCAGCTCATAGCCGACCTGCTTGGTGTACAGGTATTCGTCACGCGAGATTGAATGACCGCCCCAGCACACGACCAGATTCGGGTCGCTGGGCTGCAGGATGCGCGCATTGCGCAGCACGCCGAACACCGCATTGGTGATGCCGTCGGAGGTCTCCAGATCGGAGGCGTATTCCGGCCCCAGCTCGATCGCCATATAGGCCAGGTCGCGCACCACCGAGAACAGAAGTTCGGCGATACCGCGGATGATCTCGCCATCAACGAACGCAACCGCCGGCGCATTGCTCAGGTCGATGCGGACACCACGGTCCTGCTGGGTCACCTGCACGTCGAAATCCGGATACAGGTCGCGCGCAGCGCGCGGATCGTCCGAGGCGCTGCCACTGGTCAGCACCGCCAGCGCACAGCGCCGCAGCAGTTCATGCATGCCGCCGCCGGAAGCGTCGCGCAACCGCGCCACTTCTGCCCGCGACAACACATCCAGACCACCGCGCGGATAAATACGTGCGTCCTGCACCGGCAGCGCCCTCGCTGCCACTTCATTCTTGGTCATTTCCACAACTGCTCCTTCCTCTTTGGCGATCGACTTTAGCGCTCCCCCCATTAAAAAGAAAACGGCCGGGTTACCCCGGCCGTGTTAGGGTTAAAAACGATCAATAAGAGGATAAGAACATTTTGCGGACGCCCCACTGCAGCGCCCCCAGGGACACACCGGTGTTGAAGCCATCGGCGTCGGCATTGGCGTAGGCGCCTTCGGTCAACGTAGCCGACTGGTTGCCCTGGCGTTCCGCGCGGAAGTCGTAGATGTACTTGCCGGTGGCCTGATCGACACCGATGAAGTTGGCTACGCCCTGGTCAGCATAGAAGCCGTAGTCATAGATGCGGCCCCACTTCTTGTTGAGCATGTTGCCGATGTTCTGGACGTCGAGCCAGATCTCCGACTTGTGACCCTTCATGAAGCCCGGCAGCTGCTGGGTGATGCGAACGTCAAACGTGTTGACGAAGCCAGCACGGCCAGAGTTCTGCGGAGCAACCGAACCTGCGTAACGTGCCAGTTCCGGATTGGCATCCATCCACTTGAAGAACGCCTCTTCCATCGCTGCGCCACCCTTGAAGATCACGTCGCCACGGCCCTTCGGCACGTAGAACAGATCGTTATAGGTGCGGCCATCGCCGTTCATGTCGTTGGAGTACACCCAGCTGTAGGCACGGCCGGTACGACCTTCATAGAACAGGCCGACCTGGGTTTCGTAGTCGGCGAAGAACTTGTGCTTCCAGTTCAACGAGCCCGAGACGCGGTCGCGGATCTCATAACGCGAGCGTGCAAGCGCATCTTCATTGGCCTGGAAGATGTAGTTGTTGTTCCAGTTCGAGGTGGCAACCGACGAGGTGTTGCTCGCCACTTCCTTGGCATCGGTGTAGGTATAGCCCAAGGTCCACGCCCAGTCGCTCTCTTCGCTGAACGGCTTGGACAGCGAGGCGGTGAACTGCGCGGTACGACCCTTGTCGGTGTTGTCCAACAGCACTGCATCGCTCACCCAGCTCGGGGCGGTCGACTTGGAGGTGCCGGTGGTGCCGTAGATCGTCTTCCAGAAGAAGTCGCGCTGGTCCGGACCAGCAACATAGCTCGGCTTCACCAGTTCAAGGCGCTTGAAGTACAGACCGTCCTTGACCTTCGAGTACAGGAACTCGGCCGAACCGACGATGCCGTACCACGGCAGTTCGCGGTCGAACGCCAGGTTCGCCTTCCACACCGACGGGGTGCTGAAGTCGTCGGAAACGAAGTTCACAACCTGCTGTGCCGGCTTGGAGGTGCCCTTGATCGGGTACTCGGTCGTCTGGCTGAAGTTCACACCGGTGTTGGCGAAGATGTTGCCCAGCCAAACCTGCGGCGATTCACCGCGGAACAGGCCAACGCCACCACGCAACTGGGTCGGACGATCCGAGTCGAAGGTGTAGTTGAAGCCAAAGCGCGGCTGGATCAGGAAGCTGTTGTCACCAATGGAGGTGTTGTTATAACCAAAGTACTCCGACGCCTGCTTGTTGTAGGCAGGACGGGTATTGGTGTCGTACTTGTCGGCGCGAACGCCCATGGTCAACGTCAGATTGTTGTTGACGTACCAGGTGTCCTGCACGAACAGACCCAGGGTCTCGTACTTGTACTTGGCAGCCAGGCTGTCAACACCACCGGACACCGGATTGCGCCAGATGGTCTGCACCGGGGTGTTGTTGCGGAACGCGTCCATGCCGACGTATTCCAGGTAGCCATCAACGTACGGCGCATAGACGTTGTTGATGTCGTTGCTGCTGAAGTCGGCACCGAACTTCAGATCATGGTCACCCAGCGTCACCTGACCCGAACCGAAGTAGTTCCAGGTCTTGGTGTACAGCTCGTTGTACTGCGTGTTGCTTTCGGTACCCATCCACAGATACGGGCTGTTGCCGTATTCCTGGCTCGAATGCATCGTGCCGAAGTCGATCTTGACAGCCGGAGTACCCTTGGCCGACGGGTTGCGCACCGCCGTGAAATCACGGTAGCTGGCCTTGAACTCGGTCGAGAAATTGTCACTCCAGTCGCTGAACAGCTGAGCGACGTAGGTTTCGATTTCCTTGTTGTGCTGGTACCAGTACGAGCTCAGCGAAGCCGCCGTGGTGGAGTAACCATTCACACGCAACTTGCTCTGCTCAAGCTTGCTGTAGCGCAGGCTTGCACGGTGGGCATCGTTGATGTTCCAGTCGATCTTGAGCGCGTACTCTTCCAGATCGGTATCCGAGGCAGACGAATAATCGCCGGCCGAAACGCCATAGCGCTCCTGGAAGATCTTCTGTGCTTCGGCGATGTCGCCGAGGCTGATGGTGCCCTTGCCGATCGGGCTGCCTTCAACGTCTGCACCCGGAGCAGCCTGCTCGTACTTCTCGTAGTTGGCGAAGAAGAACAGCTTGTCCTTGATGATCGGGCCGCCGAAGGTGGCACCGTAGGTCTTCTCGTCTTTGAAGCCGTCGAACTTGCCACCGCCCGGGTTGTCACCGAACCACGAACCATCGCGCATGTAACCGTAGACCGAACCGTGGAACTCGTTGGTACCGGACTTGGTAACGGCATCAACCACAGCGCCGGTGGCGCCAGTGATGGTGATGTCGTAGCTGGACATGTCAACGTTGATCGCTTCCAGCGCTTCCATCGAAACCGGCTGGCGCTTGGTCGGCATGTTGTTGCCTTCCAGACCAAAGGTATCGGACGCATTGACACCGTCGATGCGAACTGCGTTGTAACGCGGGTTCTGGCCACCGGCGGAGATCGAGCCCGAAGCGCGGTCAACGAAAGCCACGCGCGGATCAAGACGCATGTAGTCCTGCACGTTGCCGTTCATCGACGGCAGCGCTTCGATGGTCTGGCGGCTCACCGAGGTGCCCGAACCCATCTTGGTTGCACTGAACACTTCCGAACCACCCGCAACGGCCATGACCTGCACGGCTTCCAGGTTGGTGGCAGCCAGGTCACCGGTCAGCGCTGCGTTGACGGTACCGTTCTGGTTCACGCCAAGGTAGATACCGTCTTCAGTCTTGGTGCCTTCGCCGGGCTTGGTGATGGTCACCGTGTAGGGACCGCCAACGCGCAGACCGCGGGCGTTGTAACGACCAGCAGCGTCGGTGGTCGCACGGCTGACCGTGCCCGACTCGACGTGGGTGATGGTGACTTCAGCGCCAGCCACCGGCTGACCGCCAGCGGAGGTGACCTGACCGCCGACGCCGGCAGAGGTGCTCTGTGCGAAAGCCGGAGCAGCCGCAAGTGCGACGACAAGACCAAGTGCAAGCTTGGACATCTTGATACGCGGATGATTCATGGGTGGGTAGCCTCGAAACGAGTTGGCGATTGAGAAAAAGCGCGATCCATCAGCCCCGGGGTCAACCGGGCGCCTGATCGTCTTGAATCTTGGGGGTCCCTTCCGAGGCGGTTACAGCCGCAACGGTTAAGATAAGGTTAACACGGTAATGACAATTTATGACCGCAAGAAGACAGCCATGTTGCGTTGCCGCAGTTTCCCCTACGGCAGATCAAGCAGTTAGCGCATTGACGCCAGATAGGTCCCCAGACCATCCAGCAGCATCTGTACCGATATTGCGACCAATAGCATACCCATAAGCCGCTCCAAGGCGGTCAAGGCCCGGGCGCCCAGCAGCTTGTACAGCAGGGTTGCCGACATCAGGATCGCCGCCGTTCCACCCCAGGCCAGCAGCAACGCCAGGCTCCAGTCGCCCAGCCGCTCCGGCTCATTGCTGCCCATCAGCATCACCGCTGCCATGCCGGAAGGCCCGGCCACCAACGGGATCGCCATCGGCACGATGAAGGGCTCGCCATCCGGTACCGCGCCCATCAGGCCCTCCGGCCGGGGGAAGATCATGCGGATACCGATCAGGAACAGCACGATGCCACCCGCAATGGCGACCGACTCCTGGCGCAGGTGCATCAACTCCAGTGCGTACTTGCCGCCCCAGAGAAAAGCCATCAGCACGGCCAGCGCGATCAGCAGCTCACGCACCAGCACCACCCGCTGGCGGCGGGGCGGCAACGGCTTGAGCAGGCTCAGGAAGACGGGAATGTTACCCAGCGGGTCCAGGATCAGAAACAGCAGCAAGGCCGCCGAAAGGATGGTCACGGAGCCAGGTCCAGCACCTTTCCACGCCACTGCGCGCCGCTGGCGGCAAGCAACTGCACACTTGCGGCGGCGTAATTGAGCGGATCCACCGACGTCGCGTCTTCCTCATGGGTATAGGCGCGCGCCCGCAAACCGGTACGCATCGGCCCCGGCTGCAGCCCGCACACCCGGACCGGACCATTCTGCAACTCGTGGTGCAGGCTCTCGATCAGCCCGCGCAGCCCGTACTGGGCCACCCCGTAGCCACCCCAATAGGCCTGGCCAACACGCCGCGGATCATCCAGCGCAAACACCACCGCAGCATCGCGCTGTTGCCGCAGCAACGGCAGGCAGGCCTGGGTCAACCAAGCACGCGCGGTCAGATTGACGTGGATGGCACGGGCGAAGGCGGCAGGATCAGCGCTGACGAACGGAGTCAGCCCGGCGAAATCGGCCGCACAGTGCAGCACGCCATCCAGACGCCCTACTTCAGACGCCAAGCGCTCGGCCAAGGCAGCGTAGTCATCCGGGCTGGCGCCCTCCAGATCCAACGGATACAGCAGTGGCTCGGGGCCCAGTTGTGCCGCGCTGTCATAGACCCGATTGAGCTTGGCCACCTTGCGGCCAAGCATCACAACCGTCGCCCCGGCTTCGGTGCAGGCCCGGGTCGCCGCTGCGCCCAAGCCCCCCGCCGCACCCGCTATGAGAATTACCCGACCGGAAAGATCGGCGCCCTCGCCCCCCCGAGGTTGGGCACTCACGCTTGCCCGGCCTCGGCAACAATACGTTTGAGCTCACCGGACTCCAGCAGCTCCAGAATGATGTCGCAGCCGCCAATCAGTTCCCCGTGCATGAAGAACTGCGGGAAGGTCGCCAGGTTCGAATAGCGCGCCAGATTGGCCCGCACTTCCGGGAACTCCAGCAGATTGACGGTCCGCAGGTTGATCGCACCGGCAGCCAACAGCGCCTGTACAGCGCGACTGGAAAAGCCGCACATCGGGTACTGCGGCGTACCCTTCATGAACAGGACGAGGGGGTGTTGCTCCACCTCAGCCTGGATTTGTTCCATCACCGGCATTCGAATTCTCCCTACTGCGAAAGAACGGCCCGTCCTGGTCGGATAGACTTTCCCGTGGTTGACCATTGTAAGCCGAGCCGGCCAACTCCCGGCGCCCTGCCCCGAAAAGAATCTCCGATGCCCGTCCAACTTCCTGAACTGCCCTACGCCCGTACCGCGCTGCAGCCCCACATTTCCGCCGAAACCCTGGACCTGCATCACGGCAGGCACCACCGTGGCTACGTGGATACGGTCAATGCACGGATCGCTGGCACCGAGCTGGACGGTTTGCCGCTGGAAGATATCGTGCGCAGCAGCCAAGGCAGTCTGTTTCAGGCGGCAGCGCAGGCCTGGAACCATGACTTCTTCTGGCAATGTCTGCATCCACGCGCAGGCGGCGATCCGCACGGAGCGCTGGCCGAGCATATCAATCGCCAGTTCGGCGACGTGCACAAGCTGCGCGAGGAGTTCAATCGGGCGGCACTGGCCATATTTGGCTCTGGCTGGACCTGGCTGGTACAGCACCCGGACGGCAAACTGGCCGTCGTCAGCACCTGCAATGCGAACACACCACTGACCGGCAACAGTACGCCCCTGCTGGTCTGCGATGTGTGGGAACACGCGTACTACATTGACTACCAGAATGATCGCGCGCGCTTTCTGCAGGCGTTCTGGAAGCTGGTGAACTGGGATTTTGTGACGGCGCAACTGCGCTGAGAGCCGGTGATGGCGTGAACGTGCTCGGCCGCAACCGGATACATGCAGTGCTTCGGCCTCGGCTCCAAGCTGTCATTCCCGCCTGCGCGGGAATGACGCCCTGAAGATTCTCAGGCTCCCCCCACAATGATTACCGCCTGCGCAGGGACGACGACCTGGAAGTCCTCTGAGCGGGCCAGGAGCCCCCACCTCACTCGTGCGCAGCCACCGCATCCAGCACCCGCGCCGAATACACCAGCGCCGCGCCGGCATTGAGCGCCACTGCCACACCCAGCGCCTCGGCAATTTCCTCGCGGCTGGCGCCTTGCTTCAAGGCAGCGTCGACATGGGTGGTGATGCAGCCATCGCAACGCGTGGTCACCGCCACCGCCAACGCGATCAGCTCGCGGGTCTTGCCGTCCAGATGGTTGGTCTGCGCGCCCGCACCGCTCAAGGTGATATAGCCCTTGAGCGTATCCGGCGAGAGCTTGCCGAGCTCACCGAT
The DNA here is from genome assembly GCF_056760135.1 of Stenotrophomonas sp. STEN023. Lineage (NCBI taxonomy): Bacteria > Pseudomonadati > Pseudomonadota > Gammaproteobacteria > Lysobacterales > Lysobacteraceae > Stenotrophomonas > Stenotrophomonas sp. STEN023. The sequence continues at coordinate 60,761 of NZ_JBRREF010000024.1, forward strand.
ACGCCCCTTCAACTCACGGCGGTAATCATTCCAGTCGAGCATGGGAAGTTCTCCAGTTGGGACTGGAGAACCTTACGCCGGCAATGATTAGCTCGCCGTCATGCCGCCGCGACGCAGGACTTCAACCACTGGTGCGACCTGCTCCTGCCGGCCCAAGGCCTCACCCACGCGCAGCAAGGCCTCCGCCAGCGCCGCCGGCGCGTCCTCACGCAGGTTGGCGTGGCCGACCTTGCGGCCATCGCGGGCCTGCTTACCGTAATCGTGCCAGTGACCGGCAGCTTCGCCCAGCACCGCCTTGGCGTCGGGCATCTGCCCCAGCCAATTCAGCATGCAGGCATGGCCGAGCATGCGGGTGTCGCCCAAGGGCAGACCAAGCACGGCGCGGATATGGTTCTCGAACTGCGAGGTTTCAGCACCGTCACTGGTCCAGTGACCCGAATTGTGCACGCGTGGTGCCATTTCGTTGGCCAGCAACGCATCGCCACGGCAGAACAGCTCCAGCGCGAATACGCCAACGTAGTCCAAGCGCTCGGCAACACGGCGCGCATAGGCAATCGCGGTCGCCTGCTGCTCGTCAGACAACGAAGCCGGCGCCAGACTGGCCGACAGCACCCCATCCACATGCCAGTTGGTGGTCAGCGGCCAGGCGCGGAACTCACCGTCGCGACCACGCACGGCCACCACGCTGACTTCCCGTTCAAATGCCACAAAACCCTCGAGTATCAACCCGGTCTTGTCGACCTGCGCGCCCAACGCCTGCCACGCAGTGTCGATATCGGATGCTTCGCGTATGCGGAACTGGCCCTTGCCGTCGTAGCCCAGCCGCCGTGTCTTGAGGATGCACGGCATGCCGAACTCGGCAGCCTTGGCGGCCAGTTCGTCGCGGCTGCGGATATCGGCAAATGCCGGCAACGCGATACCCAGTTCCTGGAACAGGGTCTTTTCGCTCAGCCGATCCTGCGCCACCGCCAAGGCAGCCGGATTCGGGAACACCGGCTTGCGTTCGGCCAGCCAATGCGCGCTTGCCGCTGGCACGTTCTCGAAATCGAAGGTGATGACGTCGACCTTGGCGGCGAACGCAGCCAGCGCCTCGGTGTCATCAAAATTGCCCACCTGCAACGGCGCCACCTGCCCTGCACAGGCATCAGCCGCCGGATCGAACACCACGAAACGCAGGCCCAGCGGAGCTCCCGCCAGCGCCATCATGCGGGCCAACTGCCCGCCGCCCAGAATGCCAACCGTGATCATTGGCGCGGATCGTCCGCGGCCATCACATCTTCGGTCTGGCGTGCGCGGAAGGCTTCCAGCGCGGCACCGATCTGCGGCTGCTCGGCCGCCAGCATGGCCGCAGCGAACAGGGCCGCATTGGATGCGCCCGCATTGCCGATGGCAAAGGTTGCCACCGGGATACCCGCCGGCATCTGCACGATCGACAGCAGCGAATCCATGCCATTGAGCGCCTTGGACTGCACCGGCACGCCCAGCACCGGCACGGCAGTCTTGGCGGCCAGCATGCCCGGCAGGTGGGCCGCGCCGCCCGCGCCACCGATGATCGCACGCAGACCACGCGGGCCCGCCTGCTCGGCATAGCTGAACAGCACATCCGGGGTCCGGTGCGCCGAAACTACCTTCACTTCATACGGAACGCCCAAAGCATCAAGCTTCTGGGCGGCGTGCCGCATGGTTTCCCAGTCTGAGCGGGAACCCATCACGATGCCGACTAGCGGCGCGGGGTGGTTGGGGGTCATTGGCCGTCACCTGCTGCAAAGACGTATTCTAGCCGTCTTCCCAGCAAGACCACGACCTGATGGACCGCAAACTGCTCGACCTGCTCGTCTCCCCCGATACCCGCCAACCGCTGTTCCTGCTGGAAAGCGCTGGCCTGGAAGCCCTCAACCGCGCCATCAGCAGCGGCGGCGTGACCCGCGCCGACGGCAGCGCTCAGGCACAACCACTGCGCGAGGCCCTGATCAGCGGCGACCGCAAACAGGTCTTCCGCGTCGATGACGGCATTCCGGTGCTGCTGGCCGATGAAGCCATCGCCACCGCCCAGATCACCGACTTCCCGGCCAAATAATGCTGCCACACCCGCCGCTGGCCCCACCGCAGGAACAGATTGACGCCGATGTCGCCCGCGCCCTGGCCGAGGACATCGGCAGCGGCGACGTCACCGCCGCGCTGTTGCCCGATGCCGCCGATATCGCCTACCTGTTGTGCAAGCAGGATGCGGTGATCGCCGGCCGGCCCTGGTTCGACGCTACCCACCGGGCGTTGGACCCGGAGGTACAAATCGATTGGCGGGTGCTGGAAGGCGACCAGGTCAGCGCCGGCACGGTGCTGGCAACCCTGAGCGGGCGCAGCCGCAGCCTGGTCAGCGCCGAGCGCACCTCGCTCAACTTCCTGCAGACCCTGTCCGGCACCGCCACCATCACCGCGCGCTACGTCGCGGCGGTGGCAGGCACCAAGGCACGCATCCTCGACACCCGCAAAACCCTGCCCGGCCTGCGCCTGGCGCAGAAGTACGCGGTGCGCTGCGGCGGCGGCGACAACCACCGCATCGGCCTGTTCGATACGGTGATGCTGAAGGAAAACCACATCCGCGCCGCCGGCTCGTTGACCGCTGCCGTACACGCCGCCCGCGCCCAGCAGCCGCAGCTGCCACTGGTGGTCGAGGTGGAAGACCTGCAGCAGTTGCAGGAGGCCCTGGCCGCCGGTTGCGAACGCATCCTGATCGACGACTTCAGTGCCGCCATGCGCCGCGATGCCGTGCGCATCACCGCCGGGCGGATTCCACTGGAAGTCTCCGGCAGCGTCGACATGACCACCTTGCGCGCCATCGCCGAAGACGGCGTGGATTGCATTTCCATTGGCGGCCTGACCAAACACGTGCAGGCCATCGATCTGTCACTCAAACTGGGCCCGCCACCAGCCTGACTCACGGTACGCACACGCTGCCGGCTGCAACACTTCCCCAATATCCTTAGCGGAGCCTGCTGTGGCATATCGATACCTGCTGTGTGGCCTGACGTTGCTGCTCCCCGCCGTTCCTGCGTTGGCAGCGGAAGCCTGCGATATCCCGCCACGCTACGGCGTAAGCGAAGCCGCCAAGGCCGTCGTCGCAGCGGCTTGCGGCGAGCACCGACTGTGGTACCGCCCTTTCATCGACCGTGATGGCCGCATCGCCAGCCTTGGCGTCACCGAGGCCGAGAACGACCACCTCGCCGACAACGGCCTGATCGCCTGGCAACGCGTGGCCGGCTACTGGCGCGACAGCGGCACGCTGGGGCCAATGGGCGCGATAGCCGGCGCCAGCAGCTGCGCGCAGCCAGCCGGCAACCGCTACACAGACAGCGATTGCCGCGCCTTCCTGATCGACAACCCCTGGTCAGCTGCCTTTATTTCCTGGGTGATGACGCGCGCCGCCGTGCCCGGCTTTACCCGATCGCCTCGTCATATCGACTACATCCGCGCCGCCTATCAGGGTGGCAGCAATGGCACACCATTCCGGCTGGCCGACCCTGCCAGCGAAAAGCCTGCCCCGGGCGACATGCTGTGCTTCCTGCGTGACCGCAGCAGCACCTTGAACTACGCAGGGCTTGTCCAGGCATTGGGCAGCGGTCGCGCCGGCAACTGGAAATCGCACTGTGAAATCGTGGTCAGCGCCAACATGGGCGGCGACCGCACGCTGTACCTGATCGGCGGCAATGTCGCCAACTCGGTGGTGATGCGCAAGCTCATGCTCGACCGCACCGGCCTGCTCGAACTGCCGAAGAGCAACGCGCAAGCCTCCAGCTCGCCGGTAGATGCCAGCTGTTCACCGGGCCAGGAAGAAGAGTGCAACCTCAACCGACAGGACTGGGCGGCGCTGCTCAAACTGACTGCAACCACGCCAACACCGGCATTCAACTCCACCGCGCCCTTGCCGCCGCCGCCCGATGAACCCGTTCCGACGCCAGTCACCCATTGAGGCGCGCTGACGCACAGGCATCCGTGGCCGACAGAAAGGCTGCGCACAGGTGAGCGGATCGCCTAAAGTGGCCGCATGCCTACCCTTCTTATCCTGATGATTGTCGGCGCAATCGGTTTTGCGTTCTGGGACCGCTCCCGCGCCGCCGCCGACCGCGCCACCGAACTTGGCCGTAACGCCAGCCGCGCCGCCGACGTGCAATGGCTGGACCAGAGCGTGCACAGCACCGGCCTGCGGCTGTGCCGTCTGCCCAATGGCTGGCTGGGTTTCGAGCGCAGCTTCCGTTTCGACTACTCCTACGACGGCCAGGATCGCCACACCGGCCGCATGGTATTGCGCGGCCGCGAACTGATCTCCTTCAGCGGCCCAGCCGCCGCCCAGATCGGCCGCCTGCGCAAAAGCACCGAAGAAGCCGAAGACATCTGATCCAACCTGTAGTGCCGAGCCATGCTCGGCAGAGGCCTTGCCAACAAACCCGACCAGGGTAGTGCCGAGCCATGCTCGGCAAAGGCTTTACCGACACACCCTACCCAGGTAGTGCCGAGCCATGCTCGGCAAAGGCCTTACCGACGCGCACCTGCCGGCAACTGCATTTTTGTGGGAGCGGCGTCAGCC